>CADBSN010000190.1 GCA_902797255.1 uncultured Bacteroidales bacterium
AACACCTACATCTACCCACCTGCATTCTCAATGAAAATCATCGCCGACATCTTTGAGTTCACCTCACAGAAGATGCCTAAGTTCAACAGTATCTCTATCTCAGGTTACCACATGCAGGAAGCAGGTGCAACAGCTGACATTGAGTTGGCATACACCCTTGCTGACGGTATGGACTACCTCCGTGCAGGTGTGAACGCAGGTATCGACATCGATGCATTCGCTCCACGACTCTCGTTCTTCTGGGCAATTGGTATGAACCACTTCATGGAGATTGCCAAGATGAGAGCAGGCCGTCTGCTGTGGGCAAAGATCGTCAAGAGTTTCGGTGCCAAGAATCCAAAGTCTATGGCCCTGCGTACTCACTCACAGACTTCAGGATGGTCACTCACGGAGCAAGACCCATTCAACAACGTAGGACGTACTTGTATCGAGGCTATGGCTGCCGTATTGGGTCATACCCAGTCGCTCCACACAAACGCTCTCGATGAGGCAATCGCACTTCCTACTGACTTCTCTGCACGTATTGCCCGTAATACTCAGATCTACATCCAGAATGAGACTATGGTCTGCAAGCAGATTGACCCATGGGCAGGTAGCTACTATGTAGAGACCCTCACCAACGAACTTGTAGAGAAAGCATGGGCACACATTCAGGAAATCGAGAAGCTTGGCGGTATGGCCAAGGCTATCGAGACCGGTCTGCCAAAGATGCGTATCGAAGAGGCAGCAGCCCGCACTCAGGCTCGTATCGACTCAGGTACTCAGACCATCGTTGGTATCAACAAGTACCGTCTCGACCACGAAGACCCAATCGATATCCTCGAAATCGATAACACAGCTGTACGCAAGCAGCAGGAAGAATCGCTTGCAAAGGTTCGTGCCAATCGTGACGAGGCAGCATGTAAGGCAGCTCTCGCTGAGATTACCAAGTGTGTTCAAGAATTCAAAGACGGCAAGAAGAGCGAGAACAACCTCCTCGACCTTGCAGTCAAGGCAGCAGGTTTGCGTTGTACGCTCGGAGAAATCTCCGATGCATGCGAAGCAGTTGTTGGCCGTTATAAAGCAATCATCAGAACAATTAGCAACGTGTATAGTTCAGAAAGTAAGTCAAGCGACATGTTCGCAGAAGCATGCAAGATGACGGAAGAGTTCGCAAAGAAGAACGGACGCCGCCCACGTATCATGATTGCCAAGATGGGACAGGATGGACACGACCGTGGTGCCAAAGTATGTGCAACCGGTTATGCAGACTGTGGATTCGATGTGGATATGGGACCTCTATTCCAAACTCCTGCAGAATCAGCTCGTCAGGCAGTAGAAAACGACGTAGATGTATTGGGTGTCAGCTCTTTGGCTGCAGGTCATAAGACCCTCATTCCTCAGGTAATCGCAGAACTCAAGAAACTGGGACGTGAGGATATCCTCATCACCGCTGGAGGTGTCATCCCTGCACAGGATTACGACTTCCTCTACAAGGCTGGTGTAGCAGCTATCTTCGGCCCAGGTACACCTGTCAGCAAGTCTGCAGTTGAGATGATGAAAATTCTCAACGAAGATTAATGATTAAAGAATTCCTAGTTGCCAGCCGCAACTAGGAATTCCTTTTGTTTATATAGATAAAATCACAAATATGGAACAAGTTAGAAGGATTGACGTATTAGTTATTGGCGCAGGTCCTGCAGGATCTACGTGTGGTTGTCTGCTGAAGCAAGCCGGCATAAATTGTATAGTTGTGGATCAAGCCGTATTCCCCCGAGAGAAACTCTGCGGAGGAGGTTTATCACCCAAAGCATGGCATTTACTTGGACGCCTTCTTCCTGACTTCCAATATGATTATCTACCAGTTACCAAAATCCGTTTCCAATACGAAAACGACCCTGTATGTGAGTTTGACAGCGAAATTGAACTCCGTATGGTGGATCGCAAGATTTTTGATAATGCTCTGCTACAGCATTATATAAAGAAAGGTGGCGAGTTCATGAACGACAGTTTTCTCAGTTTTGAGGAGCAAGAAGATAGGAGCCTATTGGTCAGCTTTAAGTCTGGCAAACAAATATCATGCCGCTACCTTGTTGCTGCTGATGGTGCCAACAGTCGTGTCAGACGCCAGATACTGGGTAGCAGATACGAGCACAACACACTCTTCTTGGAACAATACGTTCCATTCGAAGGTAGAAATGACATATACGCCCACTATTCTTCGAAATACGGAATAGGAAGTTTCTATTTCTTTCCTGGACCCACAAAGGGAATATGGGGTTTTAGAGATGATAATCCCACACCGGCAAAGTTCCGTCAATTGTTGGAACAGGCAGGCATCAAAGAGACGCAAATCAAAGGGGCAAACATCCCTGTTGAAGCTGTAGAAAGTGGAAAAGACACGATTATCCTGATAGGTGATGCTGGCGGTTTTGCCAACAAGATACATGGTGAGGGACTTTTCGATGCATTCCTAACGGCTTCCAATGCGTACAAAGCAATTAAGGAACAACGTCCATTCCGTGAGACCAACGTCAAAGTATTCGAAAAGATGAAGACTCAAGGGAAACTGCGTCGCTTTGGTGGCACCAAATTCGGACTTATCACTTGGCGTTTTGTTCTCAAACATCCCCGAATTTGCAAATACCTGTTCGACATCAAGATGAAACGCGAAACTTTTCGGGCATCAAAGTAACAAGTGACATATTTTTCACTATCTTTGCATGACAAAAGGAAATGATATGGCAAGTAACAATAAACAAAAGGTGAAAGGCGAAAAGCAACAGCCCCAAAAACAAACACAGAATAATACTCAAAGAAAAAAAGAGTCGTTCGTAACACTCAATAAAGGATACTTGTTGGCAATCATATACGGAGTGTTGTTTGCAGCATTTGCGTTCTATATGCTGGCAATCAAGAATGCAGACTACCTCTATGCCGCACAAGAGCACTCGCTATTCCTGTTCGACAAGTCGTTCTTCGACATGTTCATGGTGAAACCAGGAGCGCTGATGTCATATCTGGGTTGTTTCTGCACTCAGTTCTTCTACCATCCCGCATTAGGTACATCAATACTGATTGCCATCTGGCTCGTCACCTACTTCCTCACCATCAAGGCATTCAACCTCAAGGGCATGTATAGCATATTAGCGCTGTTACCAATAGGTGCCCTACTCTGTTCAGAAACAATACTCGGCTACTGGTTATATTATAATAAGGTGGCAGGATATTGGTTCGCCCCAAGTCTAGGACTGATGGTCAACATGCTGATGATTTGGATGTATCGTCTGTTCCACAAGAAGAGCCGTTGGGTTGACTATGCCATCATCGTGTTGTGGTGTATCATAGGCTATTGGGCCACAGGATGGATGGGACTATTGGCGACACTTATCATGGCACTCACCAACGTGACACAATCTCCTAAGAGCCGTATCATCTCACTTTTGATTGCTGTAGCATGTATAGTTGTCATACCAATCATCGCCTTCAGGTTCTACACCCAGATGCGATTCTGTGATGCATGGATGGTAGGTTTCCCTGTATTTGAAACAGAGACTGTAGATGCCACTCGTCCTTGGTATCCGTTCATCGTCCTCACAATCATCCTGTTGGTATTGGGAACGCTCTCGCTTTCAACAGAAAAGAAAACTGTTCTGCTTAAATCCAAGCAGACATTCTTGTTCATTGGATTACAAATCATTTGTTTAGCAGGTATTGTACTCTGCGAACTGGGGGCAGACTTTGACAATTATAATTACCATGCAGAATTCCGCATTTATCGCGCAATCGATGAGAACAGGTGGCAAGATGCCCTTGATGAGGTAGCAGCCGTTCCAGGCAATCCGACTCGCGAAATCATCCTGTTGAGAGACATAGCGTTGAACAGAACAGGAAAAGTCGGAGATTATATGTTTAAGTACGAAAACGTTAGTATTCCACCTTATGTTTACGACTCATTGGATGTCCACATGGCTCAGACCAATTCTCCATTGGTGTATCTGAATTATGCCCGACTGAACTTTGCGACTCGCTGGTCGATAGAGAATTCTGTAGAACATGGCTTCAGTATTGACAGTTATAAGATTTTGACTCGATGTGCCCTTGTTACCGGTGAATACAATTTGGCACGAAAATATATCAATATTCTCAAAAAGACACTCTTCTACAAGGAATGGGCAGAACGATACGAGCCGATGATTGACAATCCGAAACTCATCGAAGAGTCATCAGAACTATCGTTTCTGACCGAGTATTACAGACATTTCCATAACATGCTCGACTCCGATGAAGGTCTGGTAGAGATGTATTTGCTGAATTATTTCAGTAATACGATGAATAAAGACAGCAAGCAGTTGCAGGAAACCACGCTGTATTTCACCTTGCAAAGCAAAGACATAGAGCGATTCTGGCCTCGATTCTTCCTATACGCTCACCTCCATCCAGGAGAGCCTATGCCTATTCATTATCAGGAAGCAGCCTATCTGTATGGTCATCTTGAGCATCAAGTCGACATCAGTCATCTGCCCTTTGATCAAGAAAAAATCGTCAACCGCTATGCATCGTTCCAACAGACATCCAACAGCCTTGTTCAAAAAGGAAAGAGTGCTGAGGAAGTCGGAGCCTATATGAAACCGATGTATGGCGACACATTCTGGTGGTTCTATTTCTTCTGCAGAGGATTGAATTCATACTAAACACAGCTATGACGAAGACGCAACGCATCACATTCATATTGATCTGTTTCATGCTACTCGCATGTGGCAGACCATCAGTTCCCGATTCATTCCAGAAAGAGTCGAGGGAACCGAAAGTGATGCCCGACTACACCAACGTGACAATACCAGCAAACATCTGTCCGTTGAATTTCAGGGTGTATGAACGAGGCAAAGAGATTGCTGTGAGAATCAGCGCCGGCAATCTGCAATACACCTACGGAGATGGCATGAAGGTGTTGATAGACGAAGAAGAATGGAAAGAACTGTTGATGCAGTCTAAAGGCAGTAAGATGGTTGTAGAAGTATTCGTGAACGAAGGCAACCAATGGATGGCATACGAACCGTTCAACATCTATGTTGCAGAAGAAGATATCGACCCATATATCTCCTATCGACTCATTCAGCCTTCTTATGTAGCATACGGAAAATTGGTAATTGCCCAACGCAATCTTACCAACTTTGAAGAATCAATCATCTACGATAATACACTCGTCAATACACCCCAGCAAGGACAATGTGTCAATTGCCACTCATACCAGAACTATCATACAGATCACATGATGTTCCATATGCGAGAAGGATTACCTGGCACGATGATTGTGGATGAGAACCAAATAAAAAAGGTTGATTTAAAGACAGAACAAATCATCTCGTCCGGAGTATATCCAGCATGGCATCCAACACAGAACCTGATTGCGTTCTCTACAAACCTGATAGGACAGACATTCCACACCAAGGACATCGCAAAGGTTGAAGTGCAAGACACAGAAAGCGATCTCATTCTCTATGACGTAGCGAAGAATGAAATCTTCACAATTTCAAACGATTCCAACGAACTGGAAACATTCCCCACATGGTCGGCTGACGGTAATACGTTATACTACTGCTCTGCACATTTCGAATATAATAACGACAGCATAAAAGATGGAGAAATCATCCAGCGCTATCGTGACTTACATTACAACATATATGCAAGAGACTTCAATCAGCAGACCCACGACTTTGGTGAGAAACGTCTTGTTTATGATGCTGCATCAGAAAACAAAAGTGCCACACTCCCACGAGTGTCTCCAGACGGAAAATATCTAACGTTTGCATTAGGAGGTTACGGTTGCTTCCATGTTTGGCATTCCGACGCAGATATCTGTCTGCTTAACTTACAGACCTCCGAAACCATTTTACCAGAAGAACTCAATAGTGACCGTTCTGATAGCTACCCATCGTTTTCAAGTAACAGCAGATGGATTATGACTGCATCACGCAGGGATGACAACAACTACACCCGTCCCTACATAGCATACTTCGACAAAACAGGGAAGTGTCATAAAGCCTTTGAAGTGCCACAACGTGATCCTGAGTACTATACGCTATGCCCATATTCATTTAATCGTCCGGAATTCATGATAGAATCCGTGAAAACGACACCAGAACAATTTGCGGCAGAAGCAAAGAAAGAGGCAGTAAAAGCACATTATATTAAATAGCATATGAAGAAAGCCGTCTATACCCTCTTGTTCCCATTAGCAGCATACCTGCTGCTTATGACACAGACAGACTACCTCCACGCTGTGGCGGAGAATGACCTGTTTGTCAGTGGGGAGGCTTTCTTTGCAGAAACTATTCATTCCCAAGGCGGTTTATGGACGTGGTTAGGTTGTTTCCTCACCCAGTTTTTCTATTATCCTTGGTTAGGAGCATTATTGATTGTCGCTTTATGGACCGGCACATATTTTTTATTGGTAGATGCGTTCCGGCTCAAAGGTAATCTGAAATTACTCGCATGGATTCCAATCTTTGCCTTATTGGTTTCTGTGATTGATATCGGTTATTGGCTCTATTACATAAAGATGCCTGGGTATTGGTTCTCTCAAAGTGTCAGTTTTTTTTCTGCCACATTGCTGACTTGGGTTATCACAAAGCTAGTACAACGCTGGTGGAAGCACGACATCGCATGGATAGTCTTTATCGTAGTCTATTTTGCAATAGGCCAGCGATTCCCAGACTTCACACATCGAGACTATAGCAATCACCTATTGCAACTACCGTTTTTTATTGCTCCTATATCAGTTGTGCTGCTTCCTGTATGGCGATACATCCATTCCCATATCAAAACAGACAAATTCATATCAACATCGTGGCTTGATGACATCGTGGTGATTGTATTCCTTCTACTCATCTCTACAGCAGCCTATTTCTGTTCATTCCGTAATGCGAATTTCCAAACAGAAATCCGAATGCAAGCCGCAATTGAATCCTATGATTGGAATAAGGTTATCAAGGAGGCACAAGACGCAAAGAATCCGACCAACCTGATGGTTGTTTTTAAGAATATTGCTCTGATGAATACTGACCGTCTGCCAGAGATGTTTAAGACGAACAATTGTGGATGTCTGCCAGAAACAGGTGACTCACTTTCTGTACGAATTGCACAGATAGCAGGTCCGTTCATCTATTACCATTTCGGACAAATCAACTATGCATACCGTTGGGCGATGGAGAATAATGTACAATACAGACCTCAAACACGTAATCTGAAGATTATGGCACAATGTGCTATTATGAACCAAGAATTTGATGTTGCCGCAAAATACCTAACGATTCTTCGCCACACGACGTTCTACAAAGAATGGGCAAAACATTACGAACCCATGTTGCTCCGTGCCGATAGTCTCCATAAGAGTGAAGAATTCCGTCAGATTGCTCCACTGATGAATGAAGACGTTAACACATTAGACACAGATAACAGTATGCCAGAACAATGGATTCTCTGTCATTTTGCAGATTTAGTTCATCCGAAGACACCAAAGCAAGACCATTTGGCTATTTGTGCAGCGTTATGGTTGAAGGACGAATATGCAACCTGTTATCAATTCTACAACTACAACAAGAACTATCCTGGCAACTCTGTACCTGAATTGTATCAGCAGGCAGCCATCATGTTAGGGACAAGAGAAGATTCACCCATCAATCTGCAGAACTTCCCTTTCGACCAACTTATTGTCACACGTTACGAACGATTCAACTCCGACTACTCATCCATGAGTAATGCAGGCATAAGCCATCAAGAAATCGGTGAGCGCATGCGTGAATTCTACGGAGACACCTATTGGTGGTACTACTATTTCTGTGACTTCAAAGCATACTAATTCGAACATATAAAAACATCATCATATGAAAATAATCCTATACATAGTAATCGCTGCAATAACATTTGTTGCATGTACACATAATCCAGAGGTACCGAATGACTACACTTCCGTCAATTCACAACCCGACATCTATCCGGACTATAAAGATGTGGTCGTTCCACCTAATATTGCTCCACTGAACTTCGGTATAAGAGGAGACATTACGGATTGTGTTGCTCGATTCACCCTTGCAGACAATCAAACTTTTACCTTTGGCAATTGCAACAAGGTTCTTATTGACGAAGACGATTGGAAAGAAATGCTTGCCACAGCTAAAGGTAACAGCATTAAAGTTGAAGTGTTTACCAATGAAGACGGAAAGTGGAATGCCTATCTACCCTTTACCATCTACGTAGCAGAAGAGGAAATCGATCCATATATTTCGTATCGTCTTATTTTCCCTTCATATGTGGCATATGAGATGCTCAGCATCAATCAGCGTAACCTGACCAACTTCGACGAATCAGATATCTTTAACAATATGATAGTCTCTGGCGAGAAAGACGGTCAATGTATCAACTGCCATTCTTATCAAAACTATGAGACGAAAAATATGCAATTCCACATGCGTCAAGGACATGGAGGAACAATGCTTGTCACCAATAACAAACCACAGAAGATTGACCTCAAAACTGACTCTACCATCTCCGCAGGTGTATACCCTGCTTGGCATCCAACACTTCCTCTCATTGCTTACTCCACGAATCATACAGGACAGAGTTTTCACACACGCAGTAAAGCGAAGATAGAAGTTCAGGATACAGAAAGCGACATCATTCTCTACGATGTAGAAAAGAATGAGGTACGTTATGTCAGCGGAAGAGCGAACGAATTGGAATGTTTCCCTTGCTGGTCTCCAGACGGAAAATACCTCTATTATTGCTCAGCCCATTTCGAATACTACAATGATTCTTTACCAAAAAGCGGAGAGATGATCATGCGTTACGAACAAGTAAGATACGATATTTATCGGAAATCATTCAACGCAGACAAACTCTCGTTTGGAGCTACAGAGCTGGTCTATAAAGCATCCGATGATAGTCTCAGCGCAACGTTTCCACGTATCAGCCCAGATGGACGCTATCTCCTCACAGGTATCGCCCCTTACGGATGTTTCCATGTCTGGCATCCAACTGCAGACCTTTACCTAATGGATCTGCAGACCAAGAACATACGAAAACTAGAAAACGTAAATAGTGCTTATGCTGAAAGCTACCACTCTTGGTCAAGTAACGGAAGATGGATGGTATTTATCAGCCGACGTGATGACAATAACTACTCACGTCTGTATTTCGCATATTTTGACAAGAATGGCAAGGCACATAAGGCGTTTGAATTACCACAACGCGACCCAGACTTCTATACTTATTTTATGCGCAGCTACAACGTTCCTGAATTTATGAAGGAACCCGTAACTGTAACTCCCCAAGAACTGGCTAGCGAAGCACTCAAAGACGCGAAAAAAGTCAAATTCGTCTCAACCACCAATACCGACGCACGTTCTGGAGCGTCAGTTTTGGCAACAGAGGCAAAACATACAGTTAACTAACTCGCAAGCATTAATTACATTTAAAATATCAAAAACACTAAAAAAACTAAGTTATGAAAAGAGTATCTTTCTTGACAGTAGCTTTCACAATTGCCCTCACTATCATGGCACAAGGCACATTAGAAGATTATAAACGTGCCTATAGCATTGGGAGCAAATATGCCGGAAAAACATCCAACGCAATCATTCAGCATCAATTTGCCATTAATGATGAGGTTGGTAAGAAAATGTGGTTTACAACATCAGAGCGAGATGGAATAAAGTATTACATCATAGACCTGAAAACAAATAAAAAGGAATCCCTGTTTGACACCAACAAGTTGGCAAGCCAAATGAGTAATCAACTTGGGAAAACAGTCGAAGCACGCTATATCCAGAATACAACCCTTTATCAAACAGACAATGGGAATCTTGGTGTCAAGTTCATTGCAAATGGATATAACTGGAGCTACGACACCCAAACATCAGAACTTACAAAAGGAGATTCTATCCGTCAGGAACGTGGTGGAGAACGTGGATGGGGACGTGGTTCTAACGGGCCACAACGCCGATGGTCTGAGGTAGATGATCAACGTGGACGTGTAGCACGATTTGGAGATGGTAAGACTCAAATATTCGGAAAAGACAATAATCTCTATTTGCGCAATACAGAGACAAATGAAGAAACGGCACTTACAACGGATGGAAACGAACAGTTCTACTACTCCTCATGGGGCAGTTTCTCTTCTGACGGTAAGTATTATGCAACCGTAAAGATAAAACCTGCACCGAAACGTTACATCACCTATGTCAATTCTTCACCAGCAGGTCAAGTTCAACCAGCGTACTACAACATTGAATACGCCAAGCCAGGCGATTCTCTCGACTATCGTGTACCCGTGGTAATTAATCTCCAAACCCGTGAAATGAAAGTGGCAGACGACGCACTCTTTCACAATCAATATGAACTGTCTACACCTCGATGGGACAATGACAAACACACCCTTACCTTCTCTTTCAACGAGCGAGGCCATAAAACATATCGAATCTTAGAGATGAATGCTGAAACAGGCGCAGTTCGTCCTATCATTGAGGAAAAGGAAGAAAAGTATATTGCATGGACACGCCTTACGCGTCGTGACCTTAGCGACGGAAAGCGTATTATATGGTTTAGCGAACGCGACAGATATGGTCATTTATACATGTATAATCGCGAAACAGGAAAAGTTATCAATCAAATTACGAAAGGTAAGTTCTATGTACGCCGAATCCTTGAAATCGACGAAAAGAATCAAGTAATATACTTCACCGCAAACGGTGAGGGTCTACCCAAGACAAACCCAAATGAAGATCCCTATAACATCCATTATTGTAAAGTGAACTTCAATGGTAAGGGATTCGTTGACCTCACACCAGAGGAAGGTAATCACAGTGCTTCGTTCAGTGATGATAAGTCATACATTGTTGATACATATTCAACTGTAGAAGTGCCACCTGTTACCGTACTCCGTGACGGTAAAACTGGCAAGATTATGCAAACCCTTGCACAGACAGATATCTCGGAGTTGAAGAAGACCGATTGGAAATGTCAAGAGGTATTCGTAGCAAAAGGACGAGATGGAAAAACCGACATGTGGGGCATCATACAGCGTCCATCGAACTTCGACCCGAACAAGAAGTATCCAGTCATCGAGTATATCTATTCAGGACCAGGTGATCAGTATGTACCGAAGACATTCTCAACTGTCGGAAGCCTTGCTGCGCTTGCAGAGTTAGGTTTTATTGTTGTCCAACTCGACGGAATGACGACCTCCTGGCGAAGCAAAGACTTTGAAGAGGTATGTTATAAGAACTTGAAGGACGCAGGATTTCCTGACCGTATTGCCTGGATAAAGGCTGCAGCAGAAAAATATCCTTATATGGATATTGACCGTATGGGCATTTATGGATGTTCTGCAGGCGGTCAAGAAGCACTTGCTGCCCTACTCTTCCATGGAGATTTCTACAAAGCAGCTTATTCTGCCTGTGGATGTCATGATAACCGTATGGATAAGATTTGGTGGAACGAACAATGGATGGGCTATCCTCTTGACGAGTCTTACATTGCCAGCAGCAACACAGAGCATATTGCTAATCTGAAAGGCAAACTCATGCTCCTGGTCGGTGAGTTGGATGACAATGTTGACCCCTCATCAACATTCCAAGTAGTTAACCAACTCATCAAACACAATAAAGACTTTGAATTCATCTATCTGCCAGGCGAACGTCACACCATGGGTGGGACCTATGGAACCCACAAGATGTATGACTTTTTTGTAAAGAACTTCTATGGAATAGAACCTCCTGCATGGAGTGAGTTAGAAAAGAGATAGTTTATTTGCTGTTTTTCTGTCATATTTTGTTTTTTTTCTTGGTAGTTACATTTTTTGTTTGTATCTTTGCATCATAAAAGGAATGATGCATGGACAAAACAGGAAAACGTTCACCAAAGGAACTCGGGACAGATAATATTAGCAAATTGTTGATGCGATATGCTGTACCGGCTGTCATCTCCATGTTGGCAGCCTCAGTATATAATATCGTTGACCGTGCATTCCTTGGTCAGTTCGTAGGACCACTTGCTATAGCAGGTTTGGCTATTACATTCCCTATCATGAACCTAAGCGCTGCATTTGGTGCCATGATTGGTGCTGGCGGCTCAACCTTACTCTCCATCAAACTCGGACAACGTGACTATGGGACAGCTGAACGGGTTTTGGGTAATATCATCTCCCTCAATGTAGTCGTAGGTTTCATCTTTGCAGTCATTGCACTGATATTTATTGACCCCATCCTATATTTCTTCGGAGCTAGCGAAAACACGTTGGCTTATGCGAAGACATATATGATTATCATTATTTATGGTAATATTATCACCCATCTAACGCATGGAATGACAAACGTTTTGCGTGTTCTGGGGCATCCAAACAAAGCGATGATATCCGTATTGTTTGGTGTGGTCATTAATCTTTTGTTCGACTACATTTTTATCAACAAATGTAATTGGGGGATTGCAGGAGCGGCTTATGCAACAATTCTTTCACAGACATTATCAACCATCTACCTGACAATCTGTCTTTGCAACAAAAACGACCTCATCCATCTTCACAAAGGTATTTATGCCATGAAAAAGAGGATAGTCAAGAACATTTTCGCTATTGGTATATCTCCGTTTTGCATTCAGATGTGTGCATGTTTAGTCGTAGTTCTTATTAATCGAGGATTAAAGACGCATGGAGGAGATCTCGCCATAGGAGCATATGGCATCGTGAATAGTATAACATTCATGTTTATCATGATTGTAATGGGTATTACCCAAGGCATGCAACCTATCGCAGGTTATAATTATGGTGCACAGCAATATGAACGAGTCACTCAAGTACTGAAATCCGCCATACTCTATGCGACAATTGTCATGACATGTAGTTTTACCCTTTGTGAGTTCTTCCCACATTATATTGTAGGCATATTCACAAACGATGAGGAAACGATTCGTTTAGCCATCGAAGGTATGAAAGTAATCGTACTGATGAGTCCACTTGTGGGTTTCCAAGTGGTAGTCGGCAACTTCTTTCAAAGTATTGGAATGGCCAAGAAAAGCATATTCCTGTCCATGAGTCGCCAACTGCTCTTCCTGGTACCACTCCTATTAATACTCCCCAATTATATGGGAACTGTTGGCGTTTGGGCAAGCATTACAATCGCGGACGGACTCGCAATTCTGGTGGCAGGAACAATGCTGTGGCGATTCTATAAACAAGGGGCATTTAAAACGAACAAGACCGATATAGATCTTACTTAGAAACAGAAAAAAGGAAAAAGAGAGGCATAAAATACCAATAATTAATACTTAAAAAATATAGAATTCGATTATGAACAATTACGTTATTACTATCGGAAGAGAGCTTGGAAGCGGCGGTAAAGCCATTGGTGAAATCATTGCGAAACAACTGAACATTCCAATCTACGACAGTCACCTGATTGACATGGCGGCTAGGGAAAGTGGATTTAATCCAGAGTTGTTCAAGGAAGCAGACGAAAAAAGTAGCAAAGGGTTAGCTTCTACCATGATGCGGAGCATTACCTCACCGTTCTCATCTCTAAGCAACTACTACAGCAATAGTGTAAGCAACGAATCACTTTTCCAAGTGCAGACAGACATCATTCTGAAGAAAGCAGAAACAGAGAACTGCATTATCGTAGGACGCTGCGGAGACTATATTCTGCGTAATCATCCTCGCCACCTCCGTGTGTTTATCCGTGCCGACTACGACGACAGAGTGAAATTCGTTTGCGACCACGACGGAGTGAGTCCGGCAAAAGCACGTCAAATTATTGATAAAACCGACAATCAACGCAGCGAATATCACAACCTCTACAGTGAGACGAACTGGGGAGATAGTCGTGCCTATGACATCTGTATCAACAGTTCTTTACTAGGATTGGAAGGAACTGCAGAATTTTTGCAGAATTTTGCTCGGAAATACTTGAAAATTGAATAATTTGTTATAACTTTGCACTCCGTTTTTAGGAAAGTACAAAAAAACAGAAGTGCAAAGCATTAAGAAATTATGAATTGGTTTACAGAACTATTCACCAATGGGGAATCGGTAGCACACGTTTTGCTGTTGTACTCTATCGTTATCTCCGTTGGTGTCGTTTTAGGAAAGATTAAGTTTGGTGGTGTATCACTAGGAGTAACCTTTGTGTTATTTGCAGGTATCATCGCTGGTCACATACTGAACGTTGAGCAGATTAAAGAACCAGCATTGGTACTTAACTTTATCCAGGATTTTGGACTCATCTTGTTTGTGTATGCAATTGGTCTGCAGGTAGGACCATCGTTCTTCACCTCATTCAAGCAAGGTGGCATCAAGATGAACATTATAGCAACAGGTATCATCCTACTCAACATCGCAGTAATGCTAGGTCTTTATTATGGATGCTGTGATACCAACAACCCACACTCACTACCAATGATGGTCGGAGTATTATGCGGTGCTGTGACCAACACACCTGGACTTGGTGCGGCAAATGCTGCGCTTGAGCAAATCGGAGCGGACAATCTTGGAGGAAGTCTTCCTACCATCGCGAATGGATATGCATGTGCTTATCCTCTCGGCGTTGTAGGTATTATCCTCTCCATTATTTTAATCCGTTTGTTCTGCAAAATCAACATGAAGAAAGAAGAACAAACCTACAATGATTTGAACGGGAACCAAAAAGCTGTAAAACCACACTTGATGAGCATTGAACTCATTAACCCATCTATCAGCGGGAAGTCCATCCTTCAGCTCAGAGAATATCTTGGTCGTGACTTCGTTTGCTCACGTTGTCTGCATGAAGGGCATGTGATTGTTCCGAACCGTGATACCTTACTATTTAGTGGCGATAAAATTTACGTAGTGTGTGCAGAAGAAGATGCAGAAGCTATAGTTGCCTTCATGGGCAAGGAAACCACAGTGAATTGGGAAAAGCAAGACACGCCAATGCTTTCTAAGCAGATTTTGGTGACACGCGACAAAATCAATGGGAAAACCCTTGGTAGCCTTCATCCAAGCAGTTTGCATGGCGTTAACGTAACCCGTATATTCCGATCAGGTATCGAACTCTTTGCACATCCGAATCTCCGCCTGCAAGTTGGTGACAAACTGATTGTTGTAGGTCCAGAAGATGCTGTTAACATCTTTGCAGCAAAACTCGGAAATCAAAAGACTCGACTTGATAAACCAAATTTGTTAACTATTTTTGTCGGAATCTTAGTAGGTATTATCTTTGGTAGTTTGCCTATTGACATAGCAGGTATGTCTGTCCCTGTAAAATTGGGATTGGCAGGAGGTCCGCTCATCATCGCGATTCTTGTAGGACGGTTTGGATTTAAATTCAAGTTGGTTGCCTACACGTCAAGTAGTGCTTCCCAAATGATACGTGATATCGGACTTGTGCTGTTCCTCGCCAGTGTGGGCATTAAAGCAGGTGGCAACTTTATTGAAACTGTCATGAACGGAGGTCTGATGTTTGTACTCTATGGATTCCTGATTACGATTGTACCTCTCATCATCATGGGTATTGTTGCTCGAATGTATTACAAGGAAAACTATCTGCTACTCATGGGTATCATGGCAGGAGCGACAACAGATCCACCAGCTCTTGCATATTCTACACAAGCAGCCAATAACGACATCCCGTCAATCGGCTATTCAACGGTGTATCCACTTTCTATGTTCCTTAGAATTGTAACAGCACAAATCATCATATTGATGCTATGTTCATAATATCAGCTTTCATATTAGGATTGCTGGTGGCATTGAATCCCTGTCAATTGGCTATCAATCTGTCGGCGTTGACTTACCTGAACAATCGTTCAGATAAGCAACACCCATTGATGTCCAAAGGCCTACTATACGTTCTTGGCAGAATTATCACCTACGCTGTGTTGGGTATCATTCTGACAACGTTGATTCTTCAGGGAATGAATATTAACGGAGTTCAATCTCTTATGAGCAAAGGAGAAGCACTCCTACCCTACCTCCTTTTTCTAGTAGGAGCATACCTCATATATCGACTCTTTCACCATCATGAACACCATGGTGATGACTGCCACAGTTGCGGGAAGACCATCAAAAAGAGTGGGCCTTATGGTGCGCTTGCTTTAGGTCTGATGCTTGCGATGGCATTCTGTCCAGAAACAGCCATTATGTATTTTGGAATGATGCTTCCGCTTAGTGTGGCCAATTCTTTTGGATGGGTTGCACCTATCATGTTTGCAATAGGAGCCGCTCTACCAGTACTCGTGATGACCTACCTGTTTGCAAAAGCATCAGAACAGGCACACCGCTTCGAATTATGTTTTAAGAATTTCCAGCGATGGGCAAATGGCATTTTTGGCCTTGCATTCATTGCTGCAGGTATCATCATGCTAGTATTATGAAACGGATAGGATTGCTTTCGGACACACACGGTTACTGGGATGCTCGTTACGAGAAATACTTCGCAGAATGTGATGAGATATGGCACGCAGGCGATATCGGTTCCGTAGAATTAGCCGACCGCTTTGCTCAAATGAAAACCTTCAGAGCAGTTTACGGCAATATCGATGGAGGAGATCTCCGTTTGATGTTCAAAGAGAAATATCGTTTTAAGTGTGAAGAAGTAGATGTGCTGATAAAACACATAGGAGGTTATCCTGGCAACTACGATGCCTCCATTCGTGGTAGTTTGTTTGCCAATCCACCTAAACTTTTCATATCAGGACATAGTCATATATTGAAAGTGATGTACGACAAGAATCTCAATTTACTCCATGTAAACCCGGGAGCAGCAGGAATCTCTGGATTCCATAAAGTAAGAACCCTCGTGAGGTTCACCGTCGACAAGACAGAAATCAAAGACCTAGAAGTCATCGAGTTGAGAGACAGTGATGCAAGATAAATTACTAAACGCATGAGTTCAGATTATTCAAATAACAACTACGATAACAAATCGGGTAGCGAAATGCTATCCGAGATTGGACGTTTGTTGTGGAAGTTGTTCTTAAAATGTATTGCTCGTTTCCTTAAAATGATTCTAAAAGGCATTATGCTTTGCTATGCATTGCTGAAACTGATTCTTCAAGCATGCATCGACTTCTGGAACGACAACAGTACGCAAGAGATGCTTCGCATCATTAAATCTTGGTGCGTGAAAGCCTGCAAGACTCTGGGGACTTATTCTGTATCAGGTAGTATCGCTCTTTGGAAAGGTCTGGTTTGGACAGCGAAAGCCATTGTTCGAGGTATCATCCATTTGAAACCCACACTTACCTATCTTGGTAATCTATGCATAAAAGTTGGAAAAGGCATCTGGAGAGGAATCGTCATTTGCTGGAAAAGCAGTCGCCTCTATCTCACAAAGAAGCAACATGCATTCCGAAGATTCCGACGCAACAAAGGATTTAAAGGACTGCTCATCGATACCAAGAACTATCTTCAGGCTATGCTCAACAACTACATGGAAGAAGACAATGAAACGGCCAGCAGTGAGGCAATCAGCTACGAAGAATACGTGAACGGAGACAAACCGAACGGAAAGGAATCATTCAGTAGCAAGCTTTATAACGAAATGAACAAACTAATTGACAATTGACCATATCATGAAACGAATCATCCTTTTATTAACAATCTCTTTACTGTTTATCACACAATCACAAGCCGTACTGAAAGAAAAAGACCTAGCCAAAACCCTCAACATATTGCGGCTTGAGCTGAACATGAATTATCGTGAGCAGAAAACATTCATGCAGCTATATGAACAGCAAAGTGCCATGCAGCACAAGCAACTTATTGATTACATGCAACGATGTGACCAAATCAGCTTGATGCTATATTCACAGAAGAATGACCATACATTCGATATTGCTTATGCCTGTACACAAGCCACAAAGTTATACAAAGAGCTGGGTACCAACAATATTCCCTATGGAAAAATCAGGGAACGAATCACTAGCGAGATTGCACGGTACGATAGTTTGATTGCTGCCCTTAAAGAATTACCGCCAGCGATAGAAAACGGGAACAAGACGACAGCAGCTGACTCCATCAACCAGATGATTCAGGAAGACAACCAGAATCTCTCTCAACGCACTATGCCCTTCGAACTGAGCGAGACGGAGCAAAAAGACCGCGAAGAGTGTTTGATCTATGCAAAAGCCCTCCGCAACAACCTTATGCGTATCCTGCAATCAGTCGAAGAAGATAAAGACTACTATGATGTCGTCACCAACAAAGTGGGTAAACTCTATCATTACTCCCAACAGAAATACAAGGACCTGCGCACCAATATCTTCAATGATGGAAGTTACAATTACTTCCGTGTGCTGAAATCTCTTCCACAGCAGATTGAACATGCGAAAAGAGACTATAATGACAAATATGGTTCGCTGGGGAATGGCGAAAAAGCGAAGTCTGAGTGGAGAGGACCAATCGTGCTTGCTGTCAGCATTTTTATGCTGATATATATCTTAGCCGCTACGCTGCTAAGTAACTTGATTATCCGACTTGTACCATCACTCATCAGCAAGTTTTTCCCTAAGTTTGCTCATAAAATAGAGAAGTGGTTGAACGAAAGTTTCATCAACTTCGACAGAGAGGCATATAGAAAGCAACGAAAAATCATCATCCTTGCCACAGGATTGCTCATTTTTGTCATCGCTATCACAATTGTAAAGCAATTCCTATACCTCAACTTGTTTGTAATGGCCGCCAAATTGATGATTGACTTCTCATGGCTGTTTTTGGCAATCCTTATCTCGTTGTTAATACGCTTGAAATCAAATCAATGCAATCATGGTGTGTCAATCTACATGCCATTCATATCAATGGCATTGATTATCATCTTTTTCCGTATCGTACTGATTCCAAACAACCTGATCAATCTGGTATGTCCGCCCATACTTCTTATAATAACCATCTGGCAATATTTCTCCATCAAACGCAACAAATTGTACTTGCCTATCAGCGACATCCTCTACTCTACCATCTCACTCATCGTATTGGTGGTAGCTTGTTGCTGTTCATGGGGAGGATACACGCTCATGGCGGTTCAAATTATTATATGGTGGACCTTCCTGTTAGCAGCAATCGAGACCATAACCTGTTGTTATGACTTACTGGAGATGTATGAGCAGAACATTCTCTCAAAACATATCGTACTCGACGAGCAAAACATCGGCAAACGAAAAGAACTGGCAGAAGCAAGAAAAAACAGCCTGTTATTCACCCGAATGGAGAAGGGACGCTACATCCATAAAACATGGTTCTACGACTTAATCAATAAGGCCCTCGTACCGATTGCTACAATTGGAGCTATCGTTGCTAGCTTCTTCTTTGCAGCTGACATCTTCGAAATGACAGAATCATGCATCGAGTTGTTTAAGAAAGTCATTGTCGACGAGCCCAAATACATCAGGTTATCCATCCAGATGGTAGTATTAGTAGCCTGCCTGTTCTTCGTGTTCCGCTACTTCAACTACCTACTCCGTTCTTTCTATCACCTCTACAAAACCAAACTGACAGAAGAGAATGGAGAGGATTTCAATGAAACCTTAGCACGAAACGTAATCGCAATCGTCATCTGGGGAATTTACATCATATTGGTTCTTTTCTTATTGAAAGTACCACAGACAGGTATCTCTGTCGTTGCAGCAGGTTTAGCAACCGGTATGGGATTCGCCATGAAAGACCTCTTAGAGAACTTCTTCTATGGCATTTCACTCATGAGTGGACGTCTGCGTGTAGGCGATTATATCGAGTGTGACGGTATTCAAGGCAAAGTCGAGAGCATCACCTACCAGAGTACTCAGATTATCACACTCGACGGAAGCGTCATCGCTTTCCTCAACACGTCGTTATTCAATAAGAACTTCAAGAACCTGACCCGTAATCACAGCTACGAGTTGGTGAAGATTCCTGTTGGAATCGCTTATGGCAATAATGTGCAGCAAGTACGTCAGATGCTACTTGAGGCCATAGAGCCACTTTGTGTTGAATTGCCCGACGGAAGAGACATCGTCAACAAAGAAAAGAGTGTTTCCGTGCTGTTCTCTGATTTTGGAGAAAGTAGCGTCAACTTGATTGTCTCTATGTGGATCTTGGTTGATAAAAAGGCGATGTTTACTGCCCAGGTCAAAGAAACTATTTATAATACATTAAACAAAAATCATATTGAGATTCCATTCCCTCAACATGATGTTTATGTGCATACAATTGCTAACGATTCTGACAAATAAGGTATAAAAATGAAAAGTTTTCATCTTTTTTTCAAAAAAAATGCTAATTGATTAGCACCGAATAAAAAAAAAGTATTACTTTTGCGACAGATAGAGAAGAACTATTTTATTTGATATAAATAAAAACAGTATAAATATGGAAATCAAAAAATCAAAGAAAGCCGACCTTGAAGGACAGAAGAGTACCAGCATGCTGATTGGTTACATCTTCGCATTAGGCGCAATTTTCGCTGCTTTCGAGTGGACCACTCGTGAGTACAAAGAGACTGAGCCTGTTGTCTTTGCTGCGTATGCACAGATGGAAGAGGAAGTTCCACCTGTAACTCAGCCAATTTTCCAAATGGCTCCTCCACCTCCAACAGAAGTTCCACAAGTTCCAGAAATTCTGGATATTGTAGACGACAATGAGGAGATTGAAGAAGAAGAAGTTCAATCAACTGAGGACACTAACGAAGCTATTACAGGTCCATCAGCTCCTGTAACTGGTGCAGTAATGGGTCCTGTAGCTACTGTCGAGGAATCCGACGAGGACGATATCTTCCAAGTTGTAGAGGAGATGCCTGAATTCCCAGGTGGCGAAGCTAAGTTGCTTGAGTATCTTGCTAAAAACATCCACTACCCAGAGCGTGCAAGAGAGCAAGGTGTTCAGGGAAAATGTATCATTGAATTCGTCATCAATAAAGACGGATCTGTAGTAGAGCCAAAGGTTGTTAGATCACTTGAGGGTTCTTGCGACTCAGAAGCTATGCGCGTCATTCGTACAATGCCAAAGTGGAAACCAGGCAAGCAAAGAGGAAAACCTGTACGTGTAAAGTACACAGTACCTGTACAGTTCAAGTTGACTTAATACAACGAGATAATCATAATATTAAGGTGTGTCAGACAATCTTGGCACACCTTAATTATATATAAGACCGAAAAAATGATGTTGAACTACAACGAACTTTACGATAAAGTCAATCTCTATATTGACAACATGCAGTATAATGCACAACCAAAAGGGCTCTACGCCCCTATCAAGTATGTGCTGTCGTTAGGAGGAAAACGTATCCGCCCCATATTGATGCTGATGGCCTATAACCTCTACAACGACGATGTGGATACAATCCTGCCTAATGCGATTGCTTTAGAAACCTACCACAACTTCACGCTTTTACACGATGACCTGATGGATCGTGCTGATATGCGACGTGGCAACATGACGGTTCACAAGAAATGGGACGACAACACAGCCATCCTATCTGGTGATGCAATGTTGATTATGGCTTATAAGCTCTTTACCGAGACAGAGAATCCATTCCTGCAGAAAGCCGTGAAGACCTTCAATGCAGCAACACTTGGCGTGTGCGACGGACAACAGTA
This sequence comes from uncultured Bacteroidales bacterium, assembly GCA_902797255.1. GTDB lineage: Bacteria > Bacteroidota > Bacteroidia > Bacteroidales > Bacteroidaceae > Colivivens. The sequence continues at coordinate 21,577 of CADBSN010000190.1, forward strand.
CGACGTAGAATTTGAATGTCGTAATGATGTTCGCGAAGAAGAATACATGGAGATGATACGTCTGAAAACCTCACTCTTGCTTGCCTGCGCCTTGAGAATCGGAGGCGAACTGGCCGGAGCATCCGAGGAAGATGCCGACAACCTCTATCAGTTTGGCGAAAAGATGGGACTTGCCTTCCAATTGCAAGACGACCTGCTCGACGTGTATGGTGACCCAGCAGTATTCGGAAAGCAGATTGGTGGCGACATCCTCTGCAACAAAAAAACCTTCATGTTAATCAATGCCTACAATATGGCGAATGCCGCACAAAAGAATCAACTGAAAGAATGGATTGACAAGACCGACTATGTGCCTGCAGAAAAGATTCAAGCCGTTACAGCCATCTATGATGCAGTCGGCATCAAAGCCATCTGTCAAGAAAAGATAGAGCAACTCTTCACCCAGGCACTCGACTGTCTTGCAAAAGTTAAGGTTGAGGATTTCAAGAAGTCTGAACTCAAAGCTTTTGCCGATAAGCTGCTCAAGCGCAACAAGTAATCATGATTATCGACACCCACTCGCATCTTGACGGAGAAGAATTTGCTGACGACCTGCCAGCCGTCATCCAAAAAGCCAAGGAAGCACAGGTAGAAAAGATACTTGTGCCCAATGTTAATCTTCAGGGGTTACAGCATCTGATGGATGTGTGCGACACCTATCGAGGATACCTCTTTCCAATGATCGGTCTCCATCCCGAGGATGTAAAGGACGATTACCAGACACAGCTTGATGCGATGCTATCCATCCTCGAAGCCGACCCTACCCGCTTTACCGCTATCGGAGAGGTCGGATTAGACTTTTATTGGGATGAGACCTATCGAAAAGAACAGTTCGATGCATTCGAGCAACAAATCGCATGGGCCGTTCGATTCGATATGCCACTGATGATTCATGCACGCAATGCTTTCCGCGAACTGACGGAGATGATGGAAGCACATCGGAACGACAACCTCAAAGGAGTGTTCCATTGTTTCACTGGAACGGAAGACGAAGCACGGAAGTTGCTCAGTTTCGAAGGGTTCAAACTCGGAATCGGAGGAGTACTCACTTTCAAGAAGTCAACCCTGCCCGAAGTCTTGAAAAAAGTGGTGCCGTTGAGCCGTATTGTTGTCGAAACCGACTCCCCTTATCTCGCTCCTGTTCCTCATCGGGGAAAAAGAAACGAAAGTGCGTTTATAATTGAAATTATAAAGCGTCTAACTGAAATTTACGCATGTAATATGGAAAATATTGCTACTGAAACAAAGAAAAATGCATACTTTTTACTTAGATAACAAAAAAAATGTGTATTTTTGTTGCTGAAATAGTGCCTAAGTCATAAAAAAGTTGTAATTTGCAGCCGATTTCGAAGACTTGAAGCCGTTTTCAAAGAAATGAACGAATCAAAAAACGATCAAAATACAATAACGTCAGAAAAGTACAGAACAAATTTCAAATAAAGTATTAATCTTAAAAACTCAAAAGAAAAATGAAAAAAGTATTTGCAATTATTGCACTTATGGGAGTCTTCAC
>CADBSN010000191.1 GCA_902797255.1 uncultured Bacteroidales bacterium
ACTTTGTCACCAAATAAACTTTTAATGGAAGAAGAGAAACGGAAAGTTAGAATCATTTTTACAAGTGACGTTCATGGCAACTATTTTCCATTCGATTTCAGACATACACGCTGGGGCAAAGGTAGCCTACAAAGAGTCTACGCCTATGTTGCCCAAGAATGCCAGAGAAGACCTGGCAGTACGATTCTGATTGATGGTGGCGATATGCTGCAAGGAGAACCCACTTCGTATTACTTCAACTTCATCAGCCAAAGCAAAAGTCACCGAGTGGCTGACTTCTGCAATTTTATTGGCTACGACGTAGCTGTTATTGGCAATCACGATTTAGAGACAGGACATCAGGTCTTCGACAAATTTGTTGAAGATTGCAACTATCCAATCTTGGGAGCAAACGCAATCGACCTCAACACAGGGGAGCCCTATTTCCAACCCTACACCATGCTGTATCGTAGCGGTGTGAAAATCGCAGTTATCGGATTCATCACACCAGCCATCCCTCACTGGATTCCGCAAACTGTGTGGAACGACCTGCGTTTCGAGGACATCAAAGAGAGTGCTAAGAAATGGGTAGCGAAAGTAAAAGAGGAGGAATCGCCCGACTTCATCATCGGACTGCTCCACTCTGGTATGGACGAAGGCATCATCACTGAGGAATACCGCGAAAATGCCACCAGAGAGACGGCTTCGTCAGTCGACGGATTCGACCTGATTCTCTATGGGCACGACCACGCCAGCAACATCGAGATGGTTGAAAACCCATCAGGTAAGCAGGTATTATGTATCAATCCTGGCAGCTATGCACATAATGTGGCACAAATCAACATCGAGTTCACCCTCGATGCCAACAAACAAGTCATAGGGCATACGCTACGAAGCAAGCTACACTACATCGGAACCGTTAGGAATCAACACAGCCAGACCTTCCGCAACCACTTCTTCAAGGACTACCAACATGTAAGCCGCTACGCCGCAGAGCAATTGGGAGAATTCCACAGCGACCTGAAAATTGTCGATGCTTACTTCGGTTCATCATCCTACATAGACCTTATCCAACAGTTGCAGTTGAAAGTCAGTCAAGCAGACATTTCATTTGCTGCTCCTTTGTTCTTCAACGCCGTCATCAAGGCGGGATCTGTGAAGATGAGCGATTTGTTTAACATCTACCGCTTCGAGGACAAATTATATGTTGTGAAGTTGTTCGGCAGGGAAATCAAGGACTACTTGGAAATGAGCTATGCTGCATGGATCAATCAGATGACCAGCGAGGATGATGCCTTGTTGCAGACATGTCCGATGAAAAGCAATCCCAATCGTACTGGATTCAAGAACTTTATCTTCAACTTCGACTCAGCTGCCGGTATCTGTTACGATGTGGATGTACGCAAAGAGGATGGTCAACGTATCATCATCAAACACATGGCAGACGGTTCTCCATTCGAACCAGAGAAGCTCTACACCTGTGCAATGACGGCCTATCGTGCCAACGGAGGTGGCGAATTACTGACGAAAGGAGCAGGACTGACCAAGGAGGAGATTGATTCACGAATCGTATCGACCACCGAACATGATATTCGCTATTACCTCATGGAGTTTATCCGTGAGCAGAAAGACATTTACCCTGCTCCAATGAACCACTGGAAATTCATTCCTGAAGAATGGATAGCAAAAGCAAAAGCACGTGAAATCGACCTGCTCTTCTCTAACTATTCTACAGAAGAGGACGATGAGGTTCTAGAGGAGAGATAGTCAAAATGTACGACCTTCTGACCATAACCGGACCAACCGCATGTGGCAAAACCAGTTTTGCTGCACGTATGGCATACGAGCTCGATGGTGAAATCATCAGTGCTGATAGTCGTCAGGTTTATCGTCGAATGGACCTAGGTACAGGAAAAGACCTAGAAGACTATGAAGTAAACGACCAACATATACCTTATTATTTAATCGATATCGCTGAACCAGGCACCACATACAACGTTTACCGTTTTCAGCACGATTTCCACGAGACCTATGACGACATCAAATCACGTGGCAAACTGCCCATCCTCTGCGGAGGAACAGGATTATATATCGAGAGTGTATTGAAGAACTATGAATTCGATGGACGACAATGTCCGAAACTGAATAGTTTGGTTGTCGGACTCTCTATCGACCGCGACCTGAGACGAGAGAAGATCAGTCGGCGACTCGACCAACGTCTCGAAGCCGGCATGGTGGACGAAGTGCGCCGTCTGCTTGACGAAGGTATCAGCAGCGACCGCCTCATTCGCTACGGACTTGAATACAAATATCTTACCCTCTATGTGTTGGGCGAAATCAGTTACGAAGAGATGCACGACCTGCTCGAAATTGCTATTCATCAATTTGCCAAACGCCAGATGACCTGGTTCCGTGGGATGGAGAAACGAGGCACACCCATCCATTGGCTCGACACTTCCCTACCCCTCGACCAACGTATCCAGCAAGTCAAAGATTGGTTAAAATAGAGGAATGCCTATAGGAAATAGAACTTTTCCCCTTACGCAATTTATCAGAAACCATTACCTTTGCAGCGTGAACAATAAAAACGTACTATTATGAGAAGAAATTGGATTTACATCGTTTGTATCGCTTTGATAGGCAGTAGCACCATGATAAGCTGCGACATTTCTTCATCACGCAACTACATGGGCACAATGGCAGGTGCCGAAATCGGTGGCGTCATCGGTGAAGCACTGGGATGGATGTCAACCAGTCGCCATGATGGTCCAGGTAAAGCGATGTTAGGCACTATTGTCGGAACAGTAGCAGGTGCAGCTATCGGTAATGCGTTAACGAAAGACAACACTACAAGAACAACTGTAGGTCGACGCGACAACACGCGTGATAACAGACGCTATGAGGAAGACTATAACCCAGGTTATCAGATTGGTGGTGGAGGCAACTATGA
>CADBSN010000192.1 GCA_902797255.1 uncultured Bacteroidales bacterium
AAGTCGATAGATCGTTCTCTAGACTCTGTTCGTCACCTATATCGATGAAGATGTTGTTGAAAACGCCCATTGAAGAGCTCTCGGAAACAGGCAGCAGCAATCCACATTGGAGCATATATTGCAATAGTCCCACAGTCTTCAGACAGACAGACTTTCCACCAGCATTAGGTCCTGAGATGAGCAGGATTCGTTGTTTTCCATCCAGACTGATATCGAGCGGCACCACCTGACGTCCGTGTTTCTCCAAGGACATACGCAGCAATGGATGGACTGCCCTATCAAACTTTATCTTCTGACGCGGTTCGAAATTAGGCATAATGGCATCTATACGGATGGCGAACTTGGCCTTTGCACGAATAAAGTCGATATCGCCCAAATACTCATACGACTGAATCATGTCGAGCACCATCGGACGGATGGAATCTGAGAAGACTGTGAGGATACGTACTATCTCACGTCGCTCCTCACCCTCAAGTTCGCGAATGCGGTTGTTGGCCTCGACAACATCGGCTGGCTCAATATAAACCGTTCGACCTGAATCGGACTCATCGTGCACGATACCGTTGATTTTCCGTTTCATGGCAGGTGCCACAGGGATGACCAGACGTCCGTCACGCATCGTTGGAGCAGCATCCTTATCGACCACTCCTTCCACCTTTGCCTCACGCAGAATACGGTGGAGCATACCTGAGATGCTGTTTGATGTATTCATCTTCTCCTGACGGATTCGCATCAGTTCAACGGTAGCCGAGTCTTTTATCTCACCATACTTATCGAGAATCTGACTGATACGACGAACGATATTCGGGAATGTCTTAATGTTCTTCGACAGGGCCAACAGTTGAGGATAAATTGGCTGTTCGTCACCTTCGGTCTGTCGGGAAAAGAACCGAACTATCAAATCAATAGAAGTCAGCGAACGTTGCAAGTCGAAGAGTTCATCGACCAACAGATAAGTATTGGGTATCTTAATACGTCGCAAAGCTGGACGGACATCAAAGAAATGCTGATCGGGAAATTCCTCTTCACGCAGCACACGGACAAACTCGGAGGTTTGCTGTAATGCCTGCTGAATGGTTTCAAACTGTGCAGAGAACTGCATCTCATCCACACGTTCCTCTCCTAGGGGACACAGGCATGCCTCCTTCAACATCGTTCGAATTACATCGAATCCTATTTTCGCTTCAAAGTTCTCTGGGTAAACCATATATAAACTATAAACTTTGTTCGGAGTTAGCGCTTCGCTCGAAGTTCTAGAAGTTATCGCTTCGCTCGGAGTTATCACTTCGTTCGACAAATGAATGCTGATGTATGCATCCTATGGTTTCGTCGGAGTTTGAGCATGCTCAAACGGTAACTTCGAGGCCATAAGGCCGCTAACTTCGTTAACTCCGTTAACTTCGCTTATTATCCTCCTCCTTCCACAACTTATCCATCCGCTCCTTTAGTTTAGCCTCTTGAGGATTGTCCTGAGCATGCCAGAACTGCTGGTCCTGAGCCTCATCGGGCAGGAATTGCTGACGGACGAAATGGCCTTCGTAGTCGTGTGCATATTTATAATCCTTGCCATAGCCCAACTGCTCCATCAGTTTTGTAGGAGCATTACGCAGATGAAGAGGAACAGGCAGGTTGCCGCTCTTCTGCACATATTGTAATGCATCGTTAATGGCCATATATGCAGAATTGCTCTTGGGACTTGTGGCCAAATACACGGTAGCCTCTGCTAATGGTATACGACCTTCGGGCCATCCCAATTTATGTACCGCATCGAATGCAGCGTTTGCCAACAAGAGTGCGTTCGGATTGGCAAGGCCGATATCCTCACTCGCCGAAATGACCAAACGGCGGGCAATAAATTCGGGTTGCTCACCACCCTCTATCATACGAGCCAAATAGTAAATGGCTGCATCGGGATTGCTTCCACGTATACTCTTGATAAAAGCAGAAATCAAATCATAATGCATCTCACCATCCTTGTCGTACGCCAAAGGGTTTTGTTGCAAACACTTGGTAACAATTTCATCTGTTATCACATCAGATTCCTGAAGGGTCAGTTCCAAAATGTTCAACAGTTTACGAGCATCTCCTCCAGAATAGCGAAGTAACGCATCGGTCTCCTTCACGTCTATCTGGCGCTGCTTCAACATCACATCCTTCTGTAGGGCAAGATCGACCAAATGGAGCAAATCATCTTGTTCCAAAGGGTTCAGCACATACACCTGACACCTGCTCAACAAAGGACGGATGACTTCAAACGAAGGGTTCTCCGTTGTAGCACCAATCAAGGTGACGACCCCTTGTTCGACCGCACCTAAGAGCGAATCTTGTTGACTCTTGGAGAATCGATGGATTTCGTCAATAAAAAGAATGGGATTACCAGTAGCAAAGAATCTGGATGATTTCGCACGCTCAATGACATCACGCACATCTTTCACACCACTCGTGACCGCACTAAGTGTATAGAACGGCACTTCAAGGGTTTTGGCAATGATATTGGCCAAAGTGGTCTTGCCAACTCCAGGAGGTCCCCACAGAATGAATGACGCGACACGCTTCTGTTCAATCATGCGGCGTATCACGGCTCCCTCTCCTACCAGATGTTTCTGCCCGATATAGTCATCCAGGGTCTGGGGACGCATTCTCTCTGCTAAAGGTTGTTGCATATAAATGATGAATCAAACAAAAACCTACTCTGTCCAAGCAAAGCCAGAACAACAGTAGGTTATACTTACGAATTGTAAAACAACTTATTTTCTTGCCTTCAATTCTGCCTTAAACTCGTCTTCCAATATCTTAAAGAAGTCCTTGTTCAATACAAGACTTATTTGCATGAGCATATCGGTTTTGATTGCCGGCTTATGGAAAATCTGATAGATCTTTGTTCTATCACAATCCAAACGGCGTGAAAGCCAAGAAACGGTACGTTCTTGATTTCTTAGTTCAGCTTCAATAGCTTGTCCAATGTGAATCATCGTTTTAAATTTTTTTTAGGGTTTTTACTTTGTTTTAATTAGCTAACTCGATTAATACTTATTGAGTTCGATGCAAAGTTAATATAATTATTTTAGGCAACCAACATTTTTTGTGTTTTTTTAGCAATTTTCTCACATCTTTTGAAAAAAAATTGTAACTTTGCAGAAAACCAGTCTCCCTCGACCCCTCCTAAAGGAAGGGAGACAGACAAATCACTACAATGTTGTCCATTCTTATTCCTACTTTTGAATACGATTGTAGCGAGTTGGTCAAAAGCTTGCACCAGCAATGCGAAGAGATTGTCAAAACAACTGCTTTTGACTATGAGATTGTCGTGGCTGATGATGGTTCTCAAACAGAGACATGGAAGAAAGTCCAAGCCACCCTCGAAGCGCTTACTTGCTGCACTTTTATCCGATTGGAAGAGAATGTCGGCAGAAGCAGAATCAGGAACCTACTGGCAAATCGGGCGCAAGGAGACAAACTACTGTTTATTGACAGTCACATGGATGTCATCTCGGACGACTACATCCAACATTACCTGGACACAGACGCTGACATCTGTCAAGGAGGATATCGAGTGGAAAGAAACGACAGCATGCAAGGCAACTTGCGTTACTTGTATGAATATCGTGCACGCCACCTGAACAGAAAGCGCCCAGACAACGTAAATGCCAATCAAGACTTCCATACCTCTAATTTCCTTGTGAAGCGTCAACTGTTCCTCAATCATCCATTGGATGAAAGCATCAGGAAGTATGGTTACGAGGACGTACTATATGGAAAACAACTCAAAGAAAAAGGTATATACGTCACAAGCATAGACAATCCCGTGGGATTCTCACATTTCGAGACGAACGCAGCATTCGTAAAGAAGACAGAAGAGGCAATCGGCACCTTATATGAATTAAAAGACAGAATTGGAGGTTATTCACGGTTGCTTGCCCATGCACAACGACTCAAGAGTTGGCATTTGAGTGGCATACTATGTGTCATTTTTTCTTTCCTTAAGCAAAACATGCGAGAGAACTTATGTGGTTCACACCCTAACCTCCATGTGTTTGATTGGTATAAGTTGCTGCTACTGATGAGTTATGAAAGGGCTAACGGCTAAATGGATAAAGATGAAGGAAAAGGAACAAATCGGGAAACTGAAAGTAGGTCGTGCTTCTGCAGGTAGCGGAAAGACATTCACCCTTACCGTAGAATATATCAGCCTGCTCTTGAATCAGCCAGAGAACTATAAGCGCATACTCGCTGTGACCTTCACCAACAAGGCTACCAACGAAATGAAAACCCGTATCGTGGAGACCCTACATGGTATAGCCACCCATGATACAGATGCAGACAAATACCTGTGTGTATTAAAAGAACGGTTCAAGGACAGCATGTCTGAACTGAGCATTAGGAACGCCTGCCAAAGAGCACTTACACTTATCCTCCACGACTACAGTCATTTCCGCATCGAAACTATCGACTCCTTCTTCCAAAGTATCATACGCGACTTGGCTCGAGAACTGAACCTCACAGCCAACCTACGAGTCGACTTGAATCAGGAAGAGGCACTTGCTGATGCTGTGCATAAGATGATAGAGCGGATGCACCAAGGTGACAGGGTTTATCAAGCTGTATTGGCTTACGTGCAGGATAACCTCAAGAGTAAAGACAAGAACTGGAAGATAGAGACTGAGGTAACAACTTTCAGCAAAAACATCTTCAACGAAAAATACCTGCAAAACGAGAAGCTCATCAACGAGCGAACAAGCAAGGAAGGATTCTTCATCAACTATAAGCAGGACTTGTACCAAGAATTAGACGCAATTCTGTTACAACGCAAAGAGAATGCGCAAGCGTTTCTGAAATACTGCGATGATTATGCGCTCGATTCGTCGATGTTCGTCAGAGGGAAAAACGGAGTCTATAGCTTCCTGCCTAAGATTGCAAATGGAGCCAATCCTCCAATACCTGCCGCACTCAGAGACGATCCGAATGCCGCTTGGCTGAAGGACGAAGAATTAAACAGACTGCATCAGCCAAAATTCCGACAGATGGTTGACTGCGAGATGGAGTTGCGAAAACAGGAAAACACCTGCTATGCCATTCTGAAACATCTGAATCAGATGAGCCTCCTGAAGATGGTCGACACAACACTACGTAACATCAATAACGAGACAAACCGCTTCATCCTGGCAGATACAGCATACAAACTCCATGAGATCATCAACGGGAACGACATCCCGTTTATCTACGAGAAAGCAGCATCGTCGTTCAAATACATCATGATAGATGAATTCCAAGACACGAGCGAGCTGCAGTGGAAAAACTTCATACCGCTTATCAAGGAATGTATTGACCAAGGCTGTATGTGTCTGATTGTCGGCGATGTGAAACAAAGTATCTACAGATGGCGAAATAGCGACTGGAGCATTCTGAACAACATCGGTAAGAATATCGTGTTCAGGGACGTGATTGACGAAGAGAGTCTGCAGAAGGCATTAGACACCAACCGAAGAAGTGATGAACAAATCGTAGACTTCAACAACAGGTTCTTCACCAAAGCACGTGTGGATGTGGCAAATCACTTCCGCCAACAGTTTCCAAACTCAACAGACTCACAAGAGATAGAGACTGCCTACAACGAAGTAGAACAGAAACAAGATGCACGTCATGCAGGAAAGGGATATGTGGAAGTCATAGACCTTGAGAACACCCACCAACCAGATTCCCAAGAAAACGAGAAAGAGGCAACCAGCGAAGATGGCATGCTGGATGAGTTAGAACGAATAATCCGTGACCTGATATTCAACCAGCATGTACAAGCAAACGATATCGCCATTCTCACACGTTCCAACAATAACCTGAAAAAAATATCGAACCACCTGAAGGAAGTGATGCCCGACGTGAATGTGGTGAGCAGCGAAGCCTATCAACTCGATTCGTCTGATGCGCTGGCCATCATGATTCTCGCGATGAAAGTGATTGTCAACTTTACGGGTCAGGAATACGAGAAAGACAAACGTCCGTTCCACCTATTTCTATATATGACGCTTGCGATGAAGTATCAGACACTTGTCTGTGGAAACCAAGTGATGAGTAGTGATGCCGAACAAGTACTTCAGGCAACAGAGGCAGAATTGGCAGACATGCTCCCTGCAGAGTTTGTCAACAGAATGGAAGAGTTGCAAGTACTACCGCTATATGAACTCTGTGTAGAGTTGCATCAAATCTTCAGATTAGACACCCTGAAGAACCAATCTCCATATCTGTTCTGTTTCATGGATGAGGTGAATGCATTCGTAGAGGATAAAGGTGCCGACCTGCCCGGCCTTATCGACTACTGGGAAGAAACACTACACACCAAGACGATACCCGCAGCTAGCATCAGTGGCATTCAGCTGATGTCGATTCACAAGTCGAAGGGGCTGGAGTTTCACACCGTTATCATCCCCTATTGCAACTGGAAAATGGGAGGAAAAGACACAGTGTTATGGTGTGAGCACGATGACGGGACGCATCTCCCTGTGATTCCTGTACAATTCAGCAAAGACCTCCACGAATCAGCATTCGGCCAGCATTATGAACAGGAGGAGATGAAGAACTATGTGGACAACCTCAACCTGTTGTATGTAGCATTCACACGTGCCGTTCACAACCTCTATATCATTACGGGCAAAGAGAATGGATATT
>CADBSN010000193.1 GCA_902797255.1 uncultured Bacteroidales bacterium
CTCTCTGTAGAAATCAATTAGGTAAGCTATCTTCTGTATTTCTGAAATAGATTGTTGCATATAGTTCTTAAATCTAGGTAATGAATAATGTCGTCTCAATTGCTCTGCAAAGGTACAACCTATTATTGATTCCAGCAAGGAAATCGCCATTACGAACGGTTCCGTTCTGCGTGGAACCGTTTTTTGATAATGTAGTAGCCACTTTATAGGTATTCAACCTTGACATATCAATTCATTTTCACTTAACTTTTCTTTTATTTCTTCTGTAGTTGTGCAAGAACAGACAAACCCAATTCCGTAAGCATCCATTCTCCGTCATTGTCTTTTCCCTTATGCTTAAGAATGCCCATTTTTGTTAGTGTAGCCAGGTCACGCTCAATAGTTCGCTGAACCACCGACAACATCTCCGACATCTGACGACCTGTAATTGTCGGAGACTTATTTACAATAATCAATATATTTTGCTGACGCTCAGGGAGTTTAATCTTCGACATGTCTCCGACAACATCTCCGACATTCGTCTCGTCAATTGTGGCAAAAATAATGGTCTGGAACTGAGACGGCGTCGATTTAAATACTGGTTTCAACTCGTCATTATACCCTTCCAGCGCTTTTGTCTCATTACAAATACGGGTTAGACCGCTACCTCGTTTCTCCATGTAATCAAGCTGAGCCATCACATTGGCAAGAATAGGATTTCGCCTTTCAGAAGAAACGTCTGCAATATCAAGATTCTGAATCAACATACCATTATACATTCCACCAGGTGAGGTTACTACAAGTCGATCGTCATAAATATCCAAATGCACGTCACCACCCATCACAGTATAATCCCTATGGATAAAGTGATTTACCATCGCCTCTAATACAGCACGTTCTGCATATTCCGGTTTGTTTTTTCGTCCATCAGGCAATTTTTCCCAACCTCGCTTCGTATTCGATTTCACAAAGTTCATGGCTTCACGCAGCAACATTAGTACATTTCCTGTAAACTCAGCGTCATTGATTGCATCGGTTTTATCTTTCCCATCCCATCTCGTGCAATACAAACGCGACTGAGACAGAGGACTGTCATCAGCAAACAACGCACCTGCGTTAGTGAGAGTCCCAGTACCTGTAACTAGCCCAAACGACACAAGATACTTTTTATCCCACTCTTGATTAGTACGCTTTTTGAATGTATTAGCCAATATCGTGAATGAATTGTCCTCCACTTTATAATCTGTATGTAGCGAGTCGTATGTCTTATTCGTACCTTTCAACACCAAACGCAGCATCTGCTCAGCTGTAGCAGGAATACTCTCATCACCAACACGTACAAATGCTATATGCTGATTATCACCAACATAGTAATAAGGAGTATAATGACCGGCATTCACTTTTAGCTGCAGGATACGGAGCCCATCCTCTTCGTGAGGAACCATCTCTACATCTGGTAACGGATCCATATAATCGCGAACCTTGTTACTAATAACTTCGCAAACATGCTGCACGTCATCAAGCCCTATGACATTTCTTTCATTATTCACTCCAAAGAAAAGTGAACCACCCAAACTGTTTGCAAAAGCGCTAACGCTTTTCAGCCAACTTTTAGGTTTCTTCTCTTCAAGCGCCAGCTTAAAATCGTATGCAGTACATTCTGCTATTAGGTTTTTAATTTTGATATTTTTTTTTTCATTACAATCGCTGGAGCGCTTCAAAACCTGCTGTTTGGTATCATCTTTATCTAGTTTCTCTAGTAACTTTATCGTGCTTTTATCTGGGAATTTCCCCATTCTTTTTCTTACCCAAGAGATGAAGTCTGGTTCGCTCGTAAACTGGATGTTGAACATCTTGGTTGAGCTCTGATTGTATTTTTGTTCTATCTGCTTAATAGCATCATCCTTTACGCCTTGCTCTAATAATTTCAAGGTCTCACCACTCAGCATAATGATATTGGTATCGTCAAAATACTCGGAATTTGCAAAACCACCAAAATTGCCAACGAGTTGACGAATAATATCAATATCAACACCAGGTCTGCTAGGAACATATATCTCCATTCCATAAATAGGATTTTCGTCTCCATATACTAAAGGAGAAGAGCAACGTACGCCAGTATCATCGTCGTTTTCATCTTCTAACAACACTGGTGGAGTCCAATTATAGTAGGACATGTCAAGACTTACTTGCTTTTTTGCGACATCGGGAGTCTCAAAACCGGCATAATGTCCATTAAAGATCTCATGAAGATCTGTTTCTGTTATCTTCAAAGGTTTCCATCC
>CADBSN010000194.1 GCA_902797255.1 uncultured Bacteroidales bacterium
GCGAAAACGCCAAAATCCAAGGTTTGGGATTCGCCATGCCACCAACGGTTCAGAATATTATCAATGCATTGAATGCCCAATACAAAGAAATACGATTTGACCTTACGGAGAACGATTACCAACATATTCGTTACAATAGCATTTATCAAAGTTGGAAGCCCTTAGTTGATTTTTCTTGGTCAATTATTCGAGGCCGTCAGCTAGGTTATTCCTCTTCTGAAAATCAGACTGAGTGTGTTTTCGTGGATATGGCAGAAATATGGGAAGCTTTTCTTCGCAAGAAGTTGGGAGAGGGATTGGCATGTGATGACTGGCATGTGTGGTCGGCAGAAAAGTGTCGTGATACCATCTATAAAGGGTTGTTCTATCAGCGTGATATAATACCAGATATAATTCTGCAGCGTGGAGACGATTATATTGTTTTCGATGCCAAGTATAAACGCATGAGAGGCATAAAAGCAAATGTTAAGAACTCAGACGTTGACCGTTCTGACCTCTTTCAAATTCACACCTATATACAGTATGTTCAACATCATTTAGGGAATGTGGTTTTAGGCGGATTACTTTATCCTATTTCCAGAAAGGGATATAATGACGATGGCACTCTATATGAGTATTCCGAGGCTGAAGTTATTAATACGAACAGCTATCATTCAGATAATCTTTTCGGAGTTGACGGGAAAGATAATAATAGGCCTCAAATTCCCTTTATTGTTGATGGTATCTATTGTTCAGAAACAGACAATGAAGTAACTATGAAAAATAGTGTTGATGCTATGATTGAACGTATCCGCAAAATAATTAATAAATCATAGGAAATGTACAAAAACAAGCAACAATATGAATACAGTAAAAGACTGAGAACAATACTTTGAAGTTGAGAGGGATGTTGCCCTAACACGACTATACTTACAGATATGAGAAAAATATTAATCATCCTTATGACAATGCTGACACTTGGTGCTCAGGCTCAGCGCCAGCAGATTTCATATATTGAAGAAACGAAATACTGGTACTATGTTTATGACGAGGCGGGCAAGAAGATCGGTGGCCTCTCGCGTAGCAGCGTTGGAGATCTCAAAGGTTGGGGCAGCGACTTCTTCGTGGCGAAGTACTACTCGTTCTATCGCATTTACGACGCGAAAGGAAAAGTGCTGAAAGCCATGAATGTCTCAGATGTCGGCGAGATTGTCGGCGTATCGGGCAATACCATCACCAGTCGTTGCGGTAGTTGGATATTTACCTGGAACAAAGAAGGTAAGAAGATGAGCGCACGCTCAGCGAACTAATAAACTAACAAAAACGGAAATATATGGCAACAGAAAAAAAGAATCTTGAGGAGTATTTGCAGGAGATTGGAAGAGCAGAACTTCTAACTATTGACGAAGAGCTTGAACTGGTGAAAGCAGTACAGGCGAAGGGGGTAGATTGCGATGAGATGAAACGTTTGGAAAAGGCTAATGCCCGCTTCGTTGTCAGCATCGCCAATCAGTATCAGGACAAAGGACTCACTATTTGGGAATTAATCGAGGCTGGAACAGAAGGCCTGCGAAAGGCGGCTATGAAGTACGACTTTAAGTACGACTTCAAGTTCATGTCCTACGCCGTCTGGTGGGTTCGGCAGGCTATGATCCAAGCCATAGAAGAAAAGAAATAACTCTAAAACAAAGAACTAGTCGTGGAAAGCTCCAAGAGGAGGTTCGACCGTAGGTCAAAGCACTTTTGGGCCGGAGGCTGGCAGGCATCCTTCTAATCCTGTAGAAGAAAGGTCTTGGGATGTCTTTTTTAAATGCTATGAAAAAAAGTTTGTCTTTCTTTGAATTTTTTCTGGAATGTGTCTATATTATGCTCACAAACTTTAAAATTCAAAAGATATGGCAATAACAATTAGTTTAAAAGAACATTGGAAAAATTGCGTGCAGCATGAGCTGGACGAAAGGATGCAGAAACTGAAGGCATTTATCGAAAACCCAACAGCCTCAGAAGATGCTCAAAAGCCCACAGTCACCTTTGACTGCTCAAAGCCATTCACCTATCCGTCGTTGAAGAAAGTCGTCAAGCAGTTCATGGAAGAGGTGACGGCACGTGACCTTGACAGAGAAGGTGCTGGCGTAGGTCGCGAGACATACATCTTCAGTTGGAACCCAGAGCGCTTCGTAAACCAATGGTGGCAGCCCTATCTCGACGCCATCGGTTTCGAAGGTGTGACGGCTACAGCACCCAAGAACAGCTATGGCATTAATGACGGACAACTTCTCCTGGATTACAGTGGTTGCCGTGCCGTTCTGTGGGAAAAGAACCGCGAAACTTATTTCTGTCCTTTAGCCAACACCGACGAGGACTTCGCGGAAGAGCGGTGGCCCGACGAGCGTTTCATCAAGTTCGACAAACTCACCCTCAGTGCCATCGTGGAATATTTGAGGCTGATGCCACAA
>CADBSN010000195.1 GCA_902797255.1 uncultured Bacteroidales bacterium
ATATCTATCAGCCAACCAGGGACTCCTCCTATGAAAATATTGCCCCAAGTCCATCCTTCCAACTTCTTCTGCAAAACTATGTCGTTGTATTTATAGTGCTCAGATTCAATATGTATGCAAAAAAGGAAAGCAAGAATCTCACACGATTAGCTTTCCATAGGAGAAGCGGCTTGCCTTTCCGATTTCAGCCGCCAGTACATCAACAGACTTGTAACAAATGCTCACATCATTGCCAAGAGAAGCTACGAGGGTAACTATAGGATTTCATGGAGTGCCAAAGGATATTTGCTCACCAAATACTACGACTCATCTGCATCAGTTCGCGGTCGTGGTGTTGTCGCACCTCGCAGCGGTTATCGAGAATCATCGTGATGCCTGTTTCATCATTATAAGGTTCCCAGTTGGGAATACCTTTTACGTTGGGGTTGCCAGTCTTGATGAATGCTATCCAGATGTTACTGATGAGTTTTTCGAACTTGTAGGCGGCAGATGAGGCTCCTGTCATCTCACGCTGCAGACTGACGTTATGGAGCATGAATGGCAGCTCCATCCCGTGCGAGGCACCAAGAGCATTGCTCTCAGGTTTCCATGTAAACAGATAGAGATAAGCGGGAGCACCACCCTGTGCAGCCTTAGCTGCGGCTTGGCGAACGGCACCAGCACGGAAACCAGTATCGACGTAGGTCATTTCTTTTGGCTCTGCCTTTGGATAGGCTTTCTTAAAGGCTGCGATGTATTGGTCGGCTCTTTCACCCTGACGTTGACGTACGGCTGCTTCGGCCTCAGTCCATGTCATGTCGCGGCTGATATCAAAGGTGAATTCATTAAAATCGGTACCGATGAGCATGGGCACATCCTTGGATATAGGTGAAGCTGGCTCGAAGGGATGTTGTGGCAGAATGGTGCCATCGACCACGGGTGAGAAGCCACTACGAATACCCCGTTGAGACATACGGCTAACAGCATAGTTCAATTCATCGTAGGTGTATCTCGAGAAGTCTGCTTGAGCTGTGGCAGGTTGTCCCAATTCTTGGGCGAAGGCAATGCCGAATGGTCGGGTCTGCTCGGGCAGTGCTTGTCGCAACGTGGAGCCGCTCTGCACAATGGCTCGTTTGAATAACCCTTTAGCAGAGGGCATAGCCAGCAGTGTTGACACCTTTCCTCCACCACCCGATTGTCCGCCAATGGTCACTTCGGCTGGGTTGCCACCGAAACGGTCTATGTTGTCGCGCACCCATTCCAACGCCTTCACAATGTCCTGCATGCCCAAGTTGACGCTTTGTGCATATTTTCCACCAAGTCCGGTCAGGTCTGCATAACCAAGAATGTTTAGACGATGATTCAGGCTAACTACTACGATGTCGCCAGCTTCGGCCAAAGCACGACCTTCATAGCAGGGCAGATCATGACAAGAACCTCCAGTATAGCCACCACCGTGAATCCACACGAAGACGGAACGTCGTTTCTGATCGTTGATACTCGGTGTCCAAACATTGAGGACCAAACAGCCCTGTTCGTCCATCGGTTCCGTCACAAACTGGTTGCCAAAGCCGTAATCAGTCTGGCTGTTTTGGTCATTCCAGCGTAGTGATTCGTTTTGTGGAGCCTGTGGCCCATAAACTTTACATTGTCGCAGTTCCGTGAACTTGTCGGGAGCCTGTGGTGGCATAAATCGTTCAGACTTGGCATAGCGGATGCCTTTAAAAGTGAAAATACTGCCATCCTGATAGCCCTCAATAGGGCCATAGATCGTTTCAACGCGGGTGTGCTGTCCCGCAGTGATGGGTTGTGCCTGCATGTTGGATACTGTTACCAGTAATGTCAGCAGTAAAGCACTCAAAATCCTGTTCATTATATTATTTCTTTTAAGGTTTTAGTTCTGGCCATCCGTCTGCAGTCCAAGAGATGGGACGCTGAATAAGCATGGCGGCACCGTTTTGTGTGGCACTGTATCCGTGGCAGATAAAGATGTCTTGGTTATCGAATGTATAGACGGCACAGTGACCAGCGGCCTCCCATTCTTTCTTGTCGCCCTCTAAGAAGAGCGTACCACCTCCATTTACCATGTCTTTACCAGTGCGGTCAAGATATGGTCCGTCGACGGTTTTGCTACGTCCTACAGCTACCCGGTAATTGCTTTGGGCACCGCGGCAGCAATAGTCCCACGAAACAAAGAGATAGTAGTAACTGCCGTGTTTAAAGATGAACGGTGCCTCAATAGCGTTCGTTCCAGCATAACGTGACGTAGGATTCGGCTCTGATGGCTTGTAGTTCGGGTCGTAGCGGCGAGCGATTGTGCGAGGCTTTACTCCGCGGGCAATGTGCATGGTCTCATCGAGCCGAGCTAGTTGGATGCCGTCCCAGAACGAACCCCAAACAAGCCACGGCGTGTCTTTGCCGTCGATGACGAAATTAGGGTCAATGGCATTCCAGTTGTCTCGTCTTTCACGTGAAGTAACGATGCAACCCTCGTCCTTCCATGTATTGGAAGCAAGTGATTGGCTGCTTATCAAACCGATGGCTGATCCGTTTCTTCCAAAGGTGGAGCAGCTGTAGGCAATCCACCAACGGCCGTGCCACTTGATGACGTCGGGTGCCCAGACATGATTACGGAAGCCAGGCACGGAGTCAGTTGTCCATTTGGGAATGTCGGTCATCACCGGATTACGGGAAACAGTCCATGTCTTGCGGTCTTTTGAGGTCATCTGTTGGATGCCCATGCCGGTAGCATAAATATAATACGTATCACCGTCTTTGGCCATGACAGGGTCATGAACCATAGGTGTTTCTGTAGTTAAGGTCTCGCGCCTTTGCTGCGAGCCTGGTCCTTGTGCAGTTGCTGTCTGACAGCTGATAGCAAAGATCATCGCAAATACAAGATTCTTCATAATAGATAGTATTAAAAAAAGTTTTTGTTTGTTTGATTTTTCGTTTGCAAAGGTACGGCATTCCTTACATTTCATGATGAAATATATGCCCAATCATTTGTAAATATGTAACTTTGTGGAATCAAAGACCATTTATCGATAAAAAAATACGTATCTTTGCATCAATAAAACTACTGAAGATCATGAAACGACATATAATAATCCTCATAATGAGCCTTTTTGTACTGACAGGTATGAAGGGGCAGCACTTCATGCGACTCGAACTGCCCAACCGCGAACAGTTGTCATCTGAACGGGTGTTGCAGGTGATACAGGATTCGGAGGGCTTCCTCTGGTATGCTACGGAGGGTGGCGGAGTGTGTCGTGACGACGGGCGGCAGATGCTGGTGTTCCGTAGCGATGCAGAGCATCCCGATTTATTGGGCAGTAACGATGTGGCATGTTTGGCGGAGGCAGCAGGACGATATATTATTATTGGGACGTTCCACGGGGCATGCATATTGGATAAACAGGATTACAGCATACGGCGGTTAACTGATGTTGATGACAAGCGGGTAGATGATATCATTGTCAGTCGTAACGGTCATTGGTGGATGACGTCGAACAAGAAAATCTATGAATACTCGGATGAAGGACAGCTATTGAATATTTATCCAGGAGGTGACAAATATATCTTCCGTCTGCGTGAAGACCAGCAAGGAAACTTGTGGGGAATGGAATGGGAAGGTGGAATGTTACGTCTCGATGGCGGGCAACTGGTACAGGTTACAACCGAGTGGCCAGACAACTTCAATTTCAGTCGCGTGATGACTGATCGTCAAGGTCGTCAATTAGTAGTTGACGGTTTTGGTGGATGCTACGCTCTGAGCAACAGCGAACAACTGTCGTGGTTTAACGGGCAGATACTGACACGAATCATGGCAGATTCCATACGCATAGCCCACAACCTTTCAACCCGTCCCACAGCTTTGGCAGTCAGTAAAACAGGTGACCTATGGTTCAGTACGGGAAAGGACATCCGACAGATGAGAAATGGCAAAGAGATGGTGGTGCTCACCGACACGAAGGATGTATCGGCCATGACTTTCACGCAGGATGGTACGTTGTGGCTTGCCACCATCTTTGGCACTGTGATGAGTTACACAGACGGACAGCTCACGACTGACGATTATGCCTCGAACGAATACGGTGATGCGGTGACACATCTCGATGTTGACAGTCTTGGGCGCTTGCTATTGGTCTGCGATCGCTACATCCGTCTATACGATCCTGTGCGCCATACGATGCGCCAGCAGAGTCGTGAGGCCGAAGGTATCTACTGCATAGAACTTCAGGAGACGGCCTCTAATAGTCGTTGGAGCCAACCACAGGATAATACCATAGTGGAGCGTATGCCCCAATGGGTGTTGTGGATACTGATAGTGCTGATCCTGATACTCTCTGTGCTCATTATATATATATGGTTTATGAATCGGCAGAGGAAACGGTTTGTGGAAGCAATGAAGCAGGAAGTAGCCGCTATTGAGCAACCTGTCGACAGTGATCCGGCCAATGAGCAGCCTGCGTTTTCTAATGAGTGGTTACAAAATGCCATCGCCCAGGTAGAGGCCCACCTGAGCGATGAAAGTTACAACGTGGAGCAACTGGCTAGCGATCTCTGTATGAGCCGTATGACTTTCTATCGTAGGATACAATCGGCCACAGGACAGAAACCTACCGAGTTTATGCGCACTATTCGTCTGCGCCGTGCTGCCGAACTGCTGCGCGAAGGCCGCTTGACTATCACAGAAATAACCTACGACACAGGTTTCTCTTCTGTCAGTTATTTCAGTCGCTGCTTCCGTGCGATGTACGGCGTGCCACCCACACAATTTGGCAGGTGAAGTATAATGACGAACGAAACAAGAGCGAGGCATCGTCATTTGTCCTGCTAAATACCTATTCATTCCTTTTCCAAGAATCCTTCCATGATGGCGGTCGGTGTTCCTGTTCTGTCGAATGCCCCCAGTTTGTATCCGCCAGGCATACATTGAGGCTCCCAGTAGAAGACACCACGGCATCTGCCATTAGTTTCATTGCGTGCCTCACTGATGACGCGTGCCAACTGACGGCGTCCTTCCTCCATGATTTCGGGATGCTGCTCGTTCACTTCGTAACCCGTTTCTACAATCATCACGTCGCACTTGTACTTCTTGCTCACGTAGCGGATGTTCTTGATACAGTCGGTGATGATGTCGTCGGCCTTCAGCTCGGGATGTCCCTCCATGGCCCAATAGGGGTAGAGTGACATACCTATCATGTCGAACTTGCCGCCATACTTCAATACCGTATCGAGATTCCAATCGTAGATGTCCTGTCGGTGTCCGCGGTCAAGGTGGACAATCACAATCGCTTGGGGGAAGACTTCCTTCACAGCATCGTAGCCTGCACGGATGAAACCTGCATACTGCTGCGGATTCTTCTCGATATGGCCCATATCCCATAGAAGTCCATTGGTGGTCTCATTGCCTACCTGCACCCAACGCGGGGTGATGTCGTTCTCCTTCAGCAGCGACAGCACTTCGATGGTGTGGTTGCGAAGATCTTGTTTCATCTCTTCGAACGTATGACCACGCCATGCTTGCGGAATAGGTTGCTTGCCAGGGTCAGCCCACGAGTCGCTGTAGTGGAAGTCTACCATGAAGTCCATGCCCAGTGCTTTCACCCGCTTTGCCATTGCAAGAAGTACGTTCTTGTCGCAGTCGCCGCCACGGGGATTTACCCAGACGCGCATCCGGATAGCAGACATCTGGTAGTCGTTCTTCAATAGCTCCAGACACTCGCGCTCGTTTCCCTTGACATCATGGAATTTCTGTCCCCGATGCTCCTGACCTGTGAGGAAGCCCACGTCGGCACCTTTCACGAAATCAGTTTTTTTCTGAGACTTCTGTGCCGCTACTGTTGTTATAGACAACAGACATAGCACTGCGAATACAACTCTTTTCATAGGATGTTATTTTTTGAAATTTTTGTTCATGATTGTCCAGTTGTCGTAGCCTGTCAGGTCTCCACCGATAAAGAGTTTTTCATGCTCCTTCTGTCCCTTCAGTTGCCAGTCGAGCCAAGCACGTATCATACGGGCATTGGCTCCGCCGTTTGGCTGTTCGTAGGTGCCACCGTGACCACTCTGCGTGTTGTCAGCTAACACTACAGGAACTTTTTGGATAGCCTTGTAATCCGTCTGAGCATTCTGCCAGGCCACGTCAGTCGTTCCGCCAACAAGATAGAGGATAGGGCCGTGGAGATTCTTCAGCGACTGGCCACTTGCATCGGCCATCGTCATTGTGCCCATACCGGCATTCAGGATAAGATATGTCTTCAATCGCGGTTCGGAGGCATTGGCTAGTACCTGTGCACCGCCGCAGGAGTGTCCAGCACCAGCAATGCGCTCGGTATCTATTTTATTATAATAATGTGAAGAACTGTCTTTTGCCTGTTTGCTGATCCAGTCGAGTGCCTTCACAACCATCGATGATGGAGTATGCTGGTCCTTCTCGTGTTGAGCAAACATCTGCAGTTCACCGATGGCAACAGCCACATAACCATAGGAGGCAATATCAGTAAGCATGTTTTCATAGCCGATGCTGGTGTCCATGCAACCACCATTGCAGAATATAAGCACAGGTAACTTCGTTTTGTTGCTACCCAAGGCTTGATTCATATTCATGGGACGATAGACCACGAAGTCCGTTAATGACTTCTCGCGAAGAGCAACAGCTTTATAAGGGCCGCTGCCACCGTAGTCAGGCACTTTCAGCTGTTCGAAACTGACACTTGGGTCATCATGCTTTAGGTAATGGGCGAAGAATGCATCCATCGCAGGACGGGTAATTTCCAATTGCTGGTCGAAGGCCACACCGTGCTGACCATGCACCTTCACATAATCTACAAAAGCACCAGACTGTTGCATCTTCTTCACCCAGTCTTCTGTCAGATTTGGTCTCACGATAGGATCTTCACCTCCTTGTAACACAAGAAAAGGAGTCTTACTCTTGCCGATGTAGCCAATGGGCCACCACTCCGTATGGTCTGCCCACTCGCCAGCTCGACCAATCTCTGTCGGAGGGGCTCCACCTGCGGCACAAGCCACCGAACAGTCGTATTGCTTCCATGGGTCTGATTCATCCTTAAATGCCTTGCTCTCCGCTGCTACACCAGCCATCAACGACAAGTGCCCGCCAGCCGAATGACCGTAGGTGCCGATGCGGTTTGGATCAATGCCCAACTCCTTGGCGTTTGCCTTCATCCAACGAATGGCACATCGTACGTCTTCAATACATGCAGGCAGTGGAGCTTCCTGCGTCAGTCGGTAGTTCATGTTAGCCACCACGTAACCCTTCTTTGCATAATAATTCATCAGGTCTTGATAAACCTTGTCGTTTTTCGATCCTGCATTCCATCCTCCTCCATGGATAATCAGTATGGCTGCCCTGTTTCTCTGTTGCCCGAACTGTGGCTTAGCCAAGTCAAGTACAGTACTCGCTCCCACATCAGTGCGGTATGCGATATTCTCTGTCACGGTAATTCTCTCATTTTGCGTCTGCGCTGCTGCCGTGAATGTCAGCGGGAGCAGAAACACTATAGTCAGTAATTGTTTCATTGTTTAATAGTTTAATTGTCTAAGGTCTAATGTCTAAGGTTTTTGACCTTTGACCGAGTCCCTTTGACCGTTGAGTTCAATTGTTTGCAAAGATATAAAATATTAACCGGCGAGACTGACCTTCACACGCATGATGGTGAAGGACATAGGCGGGAACAGGTAGTCGAATTGTTTACCGAATTTGCCGAAGATATTAGTATGAGGTGCGAGTTTCGTGGGCTGTTCGAAGGTGTTCTCATCGTTGGCATCGCCAGTGAGGGTGATGACACGTCCCGTGGGCATGACGTTGCGTGCACCGTCGATGATGAACGAGCGACTGTAGGGCTGGTCGGTGCCATTCACCACTTTGATGATAAGTTCAGATGTCTGCTCGTCATAGCCCGTCTGACAGAAGTGACGTGTAGCTGTGGCTGGACGGGCGACTGTCATCTCCTTGCCATCGACGTAGAGGGTGGCAGATAGTGGAGTGACAACGATTTTCACGTCATACCATTTATCGGTATCGACCGATTGGTTGACCCTGCGTCCCAGCACGTCGTTGGTGCGACCACGCTGGATGGGCTGAATGGCTGTGGTGCGGTTATCCCAACCTGCAATATTGGCAGCGAAGCCATTTTGACCACGCTCATCCATGCCATAATAAATGAAGAAACCTTCCATGCCACTCAGTTTGCGAGCCTTTAGCTGGAGCGTGTAATTGTCGCTGCTAAAATCAGGCAGCAGGGTCATGGTGAGCAGTTCGTTGCTGGTCTGGCGGATGACGTCACCTTCTACTTCCCATTCTCCCTGACGGTTCTGGAACTGGCTGACGTTGATAGTCCGCGTCTGTCCGTCAGCGGTAGTCACACGGACGTCCTTGTATTCGCATTGTGTGGCATAGCTTCCCAGTCCGATGCCTCCAGCCTTGAAGGGTTGCACTTGGCTTTCGGTGGTGGTCTCACTTACATATATATTATAGGTGGGACGGTTCTCGGCTGCCATCTGCTGTACGTAGTAAGAGGCACGGCCATATACTTCCGAACTGTTGATGTGGATGAGGTTACAAGGCCAGTCGCGACGGTTCTCGTTCTCAAACAATGGCGCATAGCTCGACATCTTCACTACATCGCTGTTGCGTTCCATACCCATGATGAAAGCGGCCTCGCTGAGTGCAGCCAACAGATTGCCGGCTCCCACACCGCCGTTGCAGGCATATTCGCCTACGTAAATGTCGTGTGTACGGGGGGCATCGTCAAAGAGATGGTTGTTGGCAAAGAAGAAATTGGGGTCACGATACCAATGAGGATCCACCATGTAGTTGCCGGGAATCTGAGCTAGGAGCGGATCTGTGTGGCCAAGGGTATTGATGAATGTAATTTGCGGATACTCTGCATTCAGTTTCTTAAAGATATAGTTGAAGTGGGTGACGTACTCAGGGCCTACGTTCTCATTGCCTATCTCGACATACTTAAGAGGGAAAGGCTTCGGGTGACCAGCATCAGCACGCATCTTTGCCCAGCGGTTGCTGGATGGGTCGGCTAATGCGTAATCAATGGCATCTCGGAAGTCTTGAATGACAGCGTCCATGTCGGAATCGCTACTTACGAAGTCGCCGTTACGTACTGAGCAAGACATGCCGGCATTGTTGACGAACATGGCATCCATCTGCAGGTCCTCGCAGAACTGCAGAAACTCATGGTAACCCATGCCCCATGTGGCGCGGTAGCCCCAGAGATCCCATTCACCACGACGGGTCATAGGATCGCCGAGCGTTTCCTTCCACTTCACGCGATTTTCATATGTAGCACCCTCAACGATGCAACCGCCTGGCCAACGCATGAACTTCGGATGCAAATCGACCAACATCTGTGCGACATCGGCTCGCTGTCCGTTCTTACGGCCCTTGAAAGTGGCTTGTGGGAAGAGTGATACATAATCAACGAGCACTATTCCTGTTTGGTTGAACTCCAAGGCAAACTCACCTTTGGCGGATGTTCCTTCTGCGGTCAGTGTGGTAGTCAGTTCCGTCCAATCCTTCAGCAGATGGCTGTTGAAAGTTACAGCACCGAGAGACTTGCCTGTCGTACCGTCCTGCAGACGTGCGGTGATGGTTCCCTTGTAGTTAGCTGATTTTACATAGAATCGTAAGTCATATTTCTTACCAGCCTTGAGACCTATGCCCCAATAACCAGTGTTAGTCAGCACAGCCTTTCCTCCCTTTTGTACCTTTTGTATATTAAGTTGCATGGCGTGGGGTGTATTTGTGTGTAACGGCGTTGAAGCCTCAATGACCTCGCCCTTGACGATAGCCATTTCGCCAGCTACTTTCCAACCTGTCATCTTCTTTTCCTCCAGATTCCAGGGAATGTTCCAATTCCTGTTCGTCCGATGTTCGTAGTTCATGGCATCGGGGGCGTAGGCTCTGCCGTTGCGCCAGATCATGCCTGAAGGTAATGCATGCTCTTCGAAACCGCGGTTTTGAATCAGCTCCGCATAGAGGCCACCATCACCAGCATGACTGATTTCTTCAAAGAAGATACCGTAGAGATTAGGAGATACCACGGCTCCTTTCTGGCCGAGGTCAATACGAATGGGATCCGTCTGTGCCGCTGTTGTAAAGGCACTGGTCAGCAGCAATGCTGCCATCATAGTCTTGTTCATTGTTCTTTTGATGTAGTTAATAAAAATATTGTTTCTGATTTTTTTGCAAAGGTACAGCTATTCGCGATGTTAGCGATGAACTATTTGCCCAAACATTTGTACAGATGTAACAATGCAACGTATCGTGGGCATGAGCCTGTTCTTCATGTTGCTCCTAATGCCGGTGAGCAAGTGTATGCCGTCCTCGAAGAGCATGTCAAAGAGCTTGGGTGAGATATATCCCCTGTCGGCAAACAGCTTCCCGTAAAGCTTCCTAAAATCAATTCGCTCAATTGACTTCGTCGAGCTGAAGGTTCGTAGTTTCAAACTAAAAATCCGCAATCCGTTGTTCAAAGAATGTGCCATGTGCCAATGTGCCAAACGAATCCGTACTTCCGTTCTGATATTTTATTTCCCTACTGTAGATTTCTCTACTTTCGGGAGTGATTAGAAATTATGTTGCTTCACAAGGTGGTGTGACCATCAGCACAAGGTTA
>CADBSN010000196.1 GCA_902797255.1 uncultured Bacteroidales bacterium
ATTTCCATGCTGAAATATTACTGAGGATAAAGGCGAAAAACATAATGCCTAAAAGAAATAATACAATTGTGTCCATCTTTCTAAAAAATTATCCTAATTCATAAAATTAATGGAGACGCTTCTCCTTAGACTAACTAATAATACTAATTTATTAACTCAAATTAAACAATCTTTTTACCTTATATATCTTTTTCCTTGTATCAATATTTTAAGTTCTACCCTGCATTAACTAACTCTCTTCATGCATCCTCTGATGCGCTGATGTCGTACCTATTTCTGTTTGACGGTGCAAAGGTACGGCGACTTAGGAAAACCACCAAGAAAAATAACAGAAAAAAGCAAAGAAACACCCGTTTTATTGACCGACATCAACCGATGTTATCGTACACATGTCGAAAATCGGCATAAAAAAAGCATAATTAGCCATTTTTACACATTGCACAAAATTACTATTTCAAGCAACAAAAAGAGAGAAGGACACACCCCATACGAGAGGAATAAGTACCAAGACAAGCTACGGTTCTCTTGTCTTTCGATCTACGCTCCAACTCTTCCAGAATCCGGTCGTATGAGTACTCATCAACGTCGAAGACCACATAATCGTATTTCACCGTATCATTTTCCACCACATCATAGGTCAACCTGTGACGTTCGCAGATTGCAACCATCGCCTCAATTGTTCGGTTGGACCCCTTCAACAAAAAGCGAACAGACTGAAGATGCTCCTCGTGAGTCTTTGGTTTCTCAAGCCAGCCACGCAATTTGCGAGACACAAACTCTGAAGCTCCCTTTAAATAAATGGCCGAGCGGATAGGAATCGAAAGAATCCAATTATAGTTGGCATAGTGTTTCCTAAAGAATATGTACATCGCTTCGTAAAACACATAAACATATCTGAATGTATTCTTCTGAGTACTCTCACCCTTGTAATGCAATATTCGGGTAGGAAGATAATAGTTCTGTTTTCCCGTCTTCAACATCCTGTACGAGAGATCAATATCTTCACCATACATAAAGAAATCCTCATCGAGCAAACCACTTTCATCCAGGACAGACTTACGGATGAACATGCAGGCTCCAGAAATGATTTCGATAGGCGTAGCTGAAAACTCATCAAGGTATTTCATATAATAACGCCCAAACAGACGACTCTTCGGGAACAACTTTGCCAATCCCACCATCTTACAGAAAGCCGTAAAAGGAGTAGGTATACCTCGACGTGATTCGGGCGCAAACACTCCATTATCATTGAGCATACGTACACCTGCAGCTCCAACATCAGGATGAGTATCAAGCAACGTAATGCAATCCACCAAAAGATGTTCATTCACCACAGTGTCTGGATTCAGAAGCAACACATACTCGCCCTTCGATTGTCGAATTGCCATATTATTTGCACAGGCAAAGCCAACATTCTCCTTATTCTCTATAAAAGAAACCTGCGGATACAACTCTCGTGCATAGCTGATAGAATCGTCTTGACTGTCATTATCGACCACGATTACCTCGCCATCGACACCTTCCATCGCCCTGAAAACAGAATGAAGACATTGAGCAAGATAATACTTGACCTTGTAATTGACTATAATCACTGAGACTTTCATCTACACCTTATTATATATTTATGTTAGGATTCTTTTCATCTGCGGACATATCTTCCAGTGATTCATCCTCCTTGGCGGTAAGGTAAGCCTTTACTTTTGTCGTCGACGGCACACAGAAGAAAGAGGCAATAAGGGCAATACCTGCACACAGCAGTCCCTTGGTGTCGAGCAACAAATAATAAGTCAACACCCCTATTTCCATACATACCAGCAGTAAGCCGATGCGAATCAAACTCCAGAGATGATAGGAAGACAATGCTTCATCCTTGTCCATTCGACGCAAGCAGCGCTGGGTGTTAAGCGAAAACAGCTTCAACGAAAGCGGAACGCAGACGATGATCATCAACACATTCACCACTTCCACATAAAATTCAAACTGATGGCCTTTTGGTGTCCACAAGCCATTGGGGATGACATCCAGTTCACCTAAAACGCAGGTCAAAACCACAATGTTCCACGTTGCACCTAACTCCAGATAAAGGCTACGCATCAGTTTATCAATAATTCTATCCATATTCAAATTTCAATTACTCCACGAACTCACAGTTTCACACCACAGCACGTGTATCAAAATCCACTCGGTTCACAATTGATCTGCCTAACGTCACTTCATCCGTGTACTGCAGCTCATCATTAACGGACAATCCGCGTGCTAACACTGTCAGTCGCACATTCGGATAGCTCGACAGCTTGCGCGAAATATAAAAGTTCGTCGTATCGCCTTCCATCGTAGAGCTCAAAGCAAGTATCACTTCGTTGACCCCTCCCTGCCCTACACGTTCTACAAGACTCTGTATTTGCAAGTCAGAAGGTCCGATCCCATCAAGGGGACTGATGACACCACCTAACACGTGATACAGCCCATGATACTGGCTTGTCGCTTCAATTGCCATCACATCACGTATATTCTCAACCACACAGATGGTCGCTGTGTCCCTCGACGGCGACGCGCAAATCTGACATACCTCCGTATCGGAGATGTTATGACACACTTTACAGTAATTCACATTGTGGCGCAACTGACGTACAGCATCTGCAAACCCGTCAACCGCACCCGTATCCATCCGGAGCAGATGCAACACGAGCCGCAAAGCAGACTTGCGACCGACCCCAGGCAACTTTGAGAACTCCTCAACTGCCCTCTCAAACAACTCCGAAGAATAACGCTGCTCCATTCCGTCTTTTTGAAAGTGAGTTTCGTGCTGCAAAGTTACGCATTTTTCTCGAAAAACACATCTCCAAATTGTATTTTTCACTTGATTACACATTTTTTTAGGTCGTAGAAGTCATTTTTAACAAAAAACTTTTGGTTGGTTGCAAAAAATACACTAACTTTGCCGTACACCTTTTTAAAATAAGATGTAGAAAAAATAAAAATAAAGTCTACAGATTATATAAAAGAAGGTATAGAGAAAAGAAAGAATATATGTAGACCTAATCACCTTTGAATCAGTTGAACAGGTGAAAGAGAATGAGTTGAAGAAAGATGAGTATTAGATACCGACTGACTGAAGTCAAAGACAACATTAGCAGTAAGCCGAAGAAAGGCTATTATGCCCAAGTTGTCACGAAAGGAACGATTGATACCCAGACGTTGTGCAAACATATCTCATCATGTTGTGCACTCTCAACAGCAGATATGACTGCAGCCATCATTGCACTATCGCAGCAGCTGACAGAGTTCCTGCTTGACGGTTACAATGTAAATATCGAGGGAATCGGCACCTTCTCGTTATCAGCAGAATCAAAAGTGGTGGAGAAAAAGACCGACATCAGAGCCCAATCGGTCAAAGTAAAGAATATCAACTTCCGCTCTGCGGTAAGTTTGAAGAAAGCGATGACGAAATCAAAGTTCATTCGCGAACAATATAAATAGATAATCATTCAATCAAAACAGTATTAACAATTCACAAAAGACCATTGAAAATGAAAAGAAATCTTATTCTCGGTATGGCAATTCTCGCTGCATTTGCCTTCGTATCATGTAAGTCGTCTGAAAGCAGTTACAAGAAAGCATATGAAAAGGCAAGACAGCAAGAACAAGTTCAGCAGGCAACAGCTCCTGTTCAGGTAACACCTGTCGTTGCTCCTGTTCAGCAAGTTACCCCAGTAGTTGCTCAGCAGCCAGAAGACAATACAGACCTCCGCACAGAGAGTCTTAAAGCTGTTAGCGGAACACTCAACGCATACAACGTAGTTTGCGGTTCTTTCAAAAGCCTTGACAACGCCAACAACCTCTGCAGCACTTTGAAGAATAAGGGTTACAGTGCAATTATCGCCCAAAACCCTGCTACAGGCATGTATCGTGTCATTGCCACATCATCAAGCAGCAAGTCAGACGCAGTAGCTAGCCGCGACAAACTACGTGCAACTTATCCTGACGCCTGGTTGCTTTATGCAAAATAACATTCTTTCCTACTGTCAACCTAGACAATAGGAAGAATTAAGATAAAACTTTCAATCAGCTTAGTTTAAGCACATTTTAATTTCTTTTTGGTAAGTGAGAATAATGTAAGAATTATCTCAGGCGGTTGCTAGTTGTGAAACTCGCAACCGTTTCTTTTTTGCATCGTTAGAGTTCCGTATTTAACAAACAGTGTTGCTTTCATAGACAAGCACATCATACATTTACAAACAACAATTATGTCACATAGCACATTTTTTACAATAATGATTTGGCCAAAACAAATAAAATAGCTACCTTTGCAGACTAAAAAGAAAAGTCAAACCAACATATTAGAGTGCCTCGATAGCTAAATGAATCGATTTATTAGTTTTGTCATACTCTGTTTTACGTTATTTCTATCGACATTCGCTGCCGACAGAAAAGACATATTTGTTATTACCCCTCTTCCTGCAGAGAATGCATGGTGGACAGGAAATTTAACTGCTGTCGATGAGTTGAAGAGCGAACGAGATGATATTAATGTCAAAACATATGAATTGTCAAACAAGACCTACAATTCAGTTAGCGAATACGACGAACAAATCAATAGCATCAAAGAGATGTATCCCGACAAAGGGCCAGATTTGGTGTTGGTATTTGGCACAGCATGTTACCCTGCTATATACCAATTCAATGAATTCTGGCCAAATGTACCTATCATTCTTATCGGTGAATTTGATTACATCTGTGACAAGGAATACCTGTTTAGAACGTACTGGGAAAAAGATGCCACGCGCACAAATCTTTCGGAACTGCAGGCAGAATTTAACATGACCTATATACAGACTCCCATCTACTACAAGGAGACCATCGACCTCATGGCCCAGATGATACCAAAACTGAAAAAGGTTTTCTTTATCGGAGGAGAAGAATTGCTTAGTAAGGAACTGACAGAACTGTTTAGAAACGAGATAGAAAGCCGGCATCTCATATTCACCCCATATCTAGCGCAAGAGCACCAGACTACTGACTTGGAATGGGCTTTAGGACAGATTGACCACACCACTACAGGAGTCATTTACACCAATTGGCTTTCACGCTCTAATCCAAGAAACAAAGTATTGAAACTTGGTGTTCGCCATATGGTGGAAGAGGCAGCACCTCATTTCAGTCCTTATTTCGAAAACACCAACGTAGACGAAGCCATTGGCTTTGTCTGCTACGATCTCGATGAGTATAAAAAAACTCTTAGAGCAACTCTCCTGAAGGTAATTGACCGCAATATGGAACCAAGAGACATTCCTTACGAAATCGTTCCTGCACAAAACCCAGTCATCAACGTAAAAGCTCTACGTCGCTTCCAAATGGACGAAAGTCTCATTCCAGAGAATGCTACTTTGGCTAATGACTCCTCTACATCCTGGGAGCAGAATAGGAAATTCATCCTCATCTCGCTATTCACGATGCTTTGCATCACTATCGCTCTGCTCTCACTGCTCTACATCAGAGGACAGAGATTCAGGAAAGTACTGAACGAAGCCAAGCAAAGAGCAGAAGAGTCCGACCGTTCTAAGACACTCTTCGTACAGAACATGAGCCACGAAATACGTACTCCGCTTAATGCCATCATCGGTTTTTCACAACTTCTTTCTCTTCCCGAAGGTGCCATCAGCGATGAAGAAAAACGCGAGTACTCAAAATACATCAACAACTGCACGAACATGCTTATGATGCTGGTTGATGACATTCTCAACCTTGCTGAGGGAGAGGAAGGCAGCTACAAAATAGAGACATCTGAAACACCATGCAACTCGATTTGTCGTAGTGCAATGACTAACATAGAATATCGTGTAGATCCCGCGGTGAACCTCTACTTCACCAGTGAGGTTGACGACGACTATACCGTCATGACTGATGGAAGACGAGTACAACAGATACTCATCAACTACCTCACCAATGCATGCAAGCACACTAGCAAAGGAGAAATACATGTTCATTGCTCGATACTGGAGAATCCAGGAAAAGTGACATTCTCTGTCGCCGACACGGGAACCGGTATCCCTAAAGACATGCAAGATGACATCTTCGAACGATTCACAAAACATGACAATCTGGTTCATGGTACAGGTCTAGGACTCAACATCTGCCGCACGGTGGCAGCAAAACTCAATGCAGAAGTAAAACTCGACAAAACCTACACAAAGGGTGCTCGTTTCGTATTGATAATTAATAGATAAAGAAAAGGGAACTATCATACACAAAGATTCCCTTATAAGCGCTCCAAAACGACAAAACAGACACATAGAAGTTCAAAAAAAACATTAAAAAAAGAGCGAGTATTTGCATTTTTGCAAAAAAACACGTATCTTTGCACATGAAAAGCCAAAAGCACGTTTAATGAAAGCAAAAAAGGTACTATTCATCACAACAGAAATGATTCCCTACGTGGCAGAATCACCACTGTCGGTAAAGGGTCAACAACTGCCGCAACTCATACAGGAGATGGGGCACGAAATTCGCACATTCTCTCCGAACTGGGGAATCATTAATGAACGCAGAAACCAACTTCATGAAGTCATCCGCCTTTCAGGAATGAACATCATCATCGACGACACCGATCACCCACTTCTCATCAAAGTTGCATCACTTCAAAGTGCACGCATGCAAATCTACTTCATAGACAACGATGATTATTTTACTCGTAAGGGAATCATTGCAGACGAAACAGGTGAAGAGTATCGCGATAATGGTGAACGTGCTATCTTCTACGTACGCGGAGTGCTTGAAACGATGAAAAAACTGCGTTGGATACCTGATGTTATACATTGTCATGGATGGGCATCTGCCATCGCACCCTTGCTTATCAAGCGTGCTTATCAGGACGAACCTTCGTTCTGTGACTCAAAAGTAGTCATCTCTGTATCGGCATCAGAATTTAAGACCGACTTAGGCGAAAGTTTCCAACGTAGCGTACCGTTCAAAGACATCACAACTAAGGACATTGCAGACGTGTGCACAGGCAACTGCACCTATCCAGAACTTGCTAAGATTGCAATTAAGTTTGCAGATGGAGTTGTGCTTGAGTCAAAACGCACTCCAACAGAGATAACCGCATACGCCAAGTCGCTCGGTAAACCGATTCTCGCCTATCAGGGTGAAGAGAACTATGCTGAAGCCTACAGCGAGTTCTATGATTCGCTTATGCCCGACGAACAATAAAGGGCGACACGAGAAACTTTTCTCAAACGTATACACATCATGAATCTCAAATCATTCTATATCACAGCACTGCTGTTCATAGGTTTCTTCACAATTATAGCCTGCGACGACTCCACTGACACACTCGGTAGCGACATGATGCCATCAACTGACATCGCAACAAAAGAAAGCCGCACATACGACGTATTCACACAATCATATTCAGCAGGCGACTCAGTACTTGCCCGTTCTAGCAAATCGTACCTCGGACAATTTACGGATCCTGAGACAGGCACCATTATCAAGTCTGACTTCCTCGCACAGTTCCATTGTATCGATGATTTTGCATTCCCAGACTCTCTCGTCGGTGACAGTATCATGTCAACCGACCTCCGACTCTTTGTCACGAAATATGTAGGTGACTCGCTGGCAACATTCAAAATCAGCGTCTACCCACTTACAAAAATTATGAACCCAGATGCTGACTACTACACGAATATTGATCCAACCCAATACTGCGACACGACCCAAGAACCTATAGCGGAGAAATGGTTCACACTCTCCGACCGTACCATCAGCGACTCGGAGCGCAATCAGTTGTCTTACAAAATGAAGATCATCATTCCGCTGCCAACCACAATCGGTAAGCAGATACGTGCCGCATGGAATTCCAATCCTGAGTACTTCAAAGACTCTGAAGCATGGATAAACAGTGGACTTCCTGGCTGTAAGGGCTTCTACTTCAAACTCGAGAGCGGTGACGGTGCACTTGCATACATCAATATCGTGCAGTTCAACATTAATTACCGCTACCACATATTTGAAGAAAACAAGGATACCACAGGAACCTCTCAGTTTTCTGCGACAGAAGAAGTCATACAAGCAACTCATTTTGCCAATTACAATCTTGACAAGTTGCTAGAAGACAACACAGCCACCTACCTCAAGAGTCCTGCAGGTATCTTTACGATGGCAACATTGCCTGTCGACCAGATTCTCAGCAATGATACCATTAACCAAGCGAAAATAGTATTTACACGCTACAACGACCTCGTTACCAGTAGATTCAGACTTGACATCCCACAATATCTCCTCATGGTACGACTCGATGACTATAACGAAGGATTCTTCGAACACTACCATCTTGCCGACGCCAACACGTCCTATCTCAGCATGTTCAACTCAGCAAATAACACCTATACTTTCAACAACATCGCACACTTGATTAGTGCCATGAAAAAAGAGTTGCGTGATGGTACTGCGACAGCCAACTACAACAAAGTGTTGCTCATTCCTGTCGAACCTACATTTGAGTCCTCTACGGTCTCAACCAAAAATCTCGTGAAACTATGTCACGATTTCTCAATGACTAGTGCACGACTCGTAGGAGGGACTAATCCTGTCAAGCTTGATATCATCTACAGTAAATTTACGAAATAAAACGCATCGTCATAGAATACACAATGAGGGTGTGTCAAAATAGGCACATCCTCTTGTTTTTTATCGCAAAGCCCCGACTTTCTCAAGCCAGGGCTTTGTTATGTTGCAAAA
>CADBSN010000197.1 GCA_902797255.1 uncultured Bacteroidales bacterium
GAAAGCAGCAGGATGGAAAGTACCTAGGAACGACTCTATTCCTATCACCGTACGTTTGAAGATGCGCACCAAGACGGTTGACCATGTTGACCTCTACGTGAAGAACAGACTCGTTGCTACAATGACAGAGGAACCATACGTAGCTTATTACAAGCCAGTAACTCAGGGCACTTACGACCTGAAGGCAGTTGTGACTTGTACGGATAGCAGTACATACGAGCGTCTGGCGCTCTTCAATGCAACTAGCAGCACACGCAGACCATTCAACGAAAACATAGAGCTGCCAGGTACCATCGAAGCTGAAGATTTCGATATAGGTGCAGACGGACTGACTTACCACGATTCCGACAGCAAGAACGATGGTGTTCGCACCTATCGTACCAATGCAGGAGGTGTGGACATTCTGGCTCACGAAGACGGATATGTCGTTGGTCACACTCAGGCAGGCGAATGGATTGAATATACGGTGAATGTGAAAGAAGCAGGTCTCTACAAGTTCGAAGCCATCGCATCAGCAGGAGCCTACAACTCAGCATTCAAGTTGGCACTCAGCAATTACGACATTCAGGAAGACCTCACAGATGAAATCCCAGTACCATGTGAAGAGGTGGGTGAATGGGAAAACTTCATAACCGTCAACGGTCGTATGAATGTTCCATTGAAGGAAGGTAAGCAGAAGATACGTATCAACTTCACAGGTGGACAATGTCATATCGACAAGATTACGTTCTCACGTGTAGATATTGATGAATCAATTAAGGTATCAGTCAAAGCTTCTCCAACCTCAAACGTAACAGTAGGCAACAAGGTAACTGTCAGAGCAACAGCCACATCTACAGCAAGCACTATCGCAGCTGTGAAGATATTCGAGAACGGTGTGCTCGACACTATCCTAACAGAGTCTCCTTACACAGCAGAAATCTATCCTACTTGCAAAGGAACATGTGTGATAACCGCTATTGCTTACAACACAGAAGGTCTGGAGTCAGCAATTGCGAAGACAAGCGTTACTGTAAAGAACAAACGTATTCCATTCCAGGAACTGACAGCTCCATGTGTCATCGAGGCTGAAGACTTCGACAAGGGCGGTGAAGGTCTTACCTTCCACGACTCAGACGAGAAGGACGAAGGTGGAGCCAAGTACCGCAAAGACAATGAAGGTGCAGACATCATCAAAAAGACTGGTGGTTACGCACTCGGATACACTGTAGCTCAAGAATGGTACGACTATACAATCAATGTTGCACAAGCTGAGAAGTTCACCTTCAAGGCAACTGTAGCTTCAACGGTTGAGACCTCTAAGTTCACCATCGCTTGGGTTAGAGGAACAACGACCTACACATTAGCCAACGTAGAGGTTCCAAAGTCTGGAAGCACCTACAAGGAAGTTGAAGGTACATTCAACCGTTCACTGGCAGCCGGACAGCAGATCATCCGTATCATCATCACAGGTGATAAATGTAATATCGACAAACTCGAGATTATCGGTACGAATACTGCCATCAACGATATTGACATGGATAGTCAGAGCAACAAGCCTGCTACCATCTACAACATCAACGGACAACGTCAGAACAGCATGCAGCGAGGCATCAATATCATCAACGGTAAGAAGGTACTCGTAAGATAAGCAACGCTAAATGGTAACTGTCAAAGGGAAACCACAGCCGGAGAAAATCATCATGGGCATCGACCCTGGTACGAACCTGATGGGATATGCCATCCTTCGTACGAAGGGCAACAAAGCCGAGATGCTGGCATTCGGTGTGATCGAGTTGAGGAAATATGAGGACCACTATCTGCGATTGGGCAAGATCCACGAGCGGGTGACAAGCATCATCGACTCATACCATCCCGACGAAGTTGCCATAGAGGCTCCGTTCTACGGAAAAAACGTACAGAGTATGCTGAAACTGGGACGCGCGCAGGGAGTAGCCATTTGTGCTGCTATCCAGCGCGACATCCCCATCAGCGAATACGAACCGAAACGCATCAAGATGGCCATCACCGGTAATGGTGCGGCTTCGAAAGAACAGGTCGCTGCGATGCTGCAACGGATGCTGAACATCAGCGATGAAATCATGCATATCCAACTGGATGCTACAGATGCTTTAGCGGCAGCCTATTGCCACTTTATCCAAATGGGCAAACCCGAACAGTCGGGCAAGAAAACCACTTGGAAGGAATATGCGAAGAAGATGGGGAAGTTGTAAAGGGGAAAGTTGAAAATTGAAAATTGAAAATTGGAAGTTGAAAAATGCGATTGAGCGAGAGCAGAGCCAAAAACGCTTTTGAACTATGCCGAGCGAAAGCATTTTGGGCGAAAGCCAAAGTTCAAAGATAGAAAATACGGAGTTAGGAATTAGGAGAAATGGATTTAGAGTTATTTAAGACGACAAGGGATTTTGCGATTGAATACGGAACAGCGTTGGGAGTGATTTGGATTGCTACTTTCCTCACATTTATAGGAGGATTTACAGGTGGCAACTTTCTGATGATGATGTTCTCGATGGGATTTATGGGTGTGACGGCCTTGTTGCCCTTCTATCTGGCTTGGCGCTACAAACAGCATCTCAGACCAGGCGATCGTGTGTCGTTTGGAATGGCTTGGCTCTTCGCCATCCTGATGTTCTTCTATGCAAGCGTGTTGGCAGGTGTAGGCGAATTCATCTATTTCCAGTATATGGATCAAGGAAAAGCTTTCGACTTCTTCATGCGAGTCCTTAGTTCCCCGGAAACAGAAGCACAATACAAGACGATTGGTGCTTCAGACTTCCTTGCACAAAGTCGTTTAGAGTTGCAGCAGTTGGCAAGTCTGACCCCACTCGACATAGCCTTGAACATGTTTGCGAACAACATCTTCTTCTCACTGCTCTATTCGCTCCCAGTAGCCGCAGTAGCTCACAGAAAGTGTCATCTGCTCACTTTGGGAAAGGCATATAAAACACAGAAAGATCAATAAGACAATAATGGACATATCAGTTGTAGTACCTCTGTATAACGAGGAGGAATCGATTGCAGAATTGCACGCATGGATCAAGCGTGTGATGGACGAGCACAAATTCAGCTATGAAGTCATCTTCTGTAACGACGGATCGACCGACCACTCATGGAAGGTGATTGAAGAATTGGCAGAGAAGTATCCGGAAGTGCACGGAATCAGTTTCCGTCGCAACTATGGTAAAAGTCCTGCGCTCTATTGCGGATTCGACCGTGCAGAAGGCGATGTGGTCATCACAATGGATGCAGACCTACAAGACAGTCCAGATGAGATTCCTGAACTCTACAGAATGATTAAGGAGGACGGCTACGACCTCGTAAGCGGTTACAAGATGAACCGTCGTAAGGGCGACCCACTCTCGAAGACCATCCCTACGAAACTCTTCAATGCAACCGCACGTAAAGTGAGCGGCATCCATAACCTCCACGACTTCAACTGTGGACTGAAAGCCTATCGCAACGATGTCATCAAAAGCATCGAAGTCTACGGAGAGATGCACCGCTACATCCCCTATCTGGCCAAAAACGCAGGATTCACCAAGATTGGCGAAAAGCGTGTACATCATCAGGCACGCCAGCATGGTGTGTCGAAGTTCATGGGTTGGAACCGCTTCGTGAACGGCTATCTCGACCTCATGTCGTTGTGGTTCATCAGCACTTTTGGCCGTAAGCCCATGCATGTGTTCGGATTCCTCGGAAGCATCATGTTCTTCATCGGATTGTTAGCAGCGATTGGTGTAGGAGCCTACAAGCTGATTTGTCTCTACAACGGAAACAATCCAGGATTAGTGACCGACTCACCTTATTTCTATATATCACTCACAACGATGCTGATTGGTACCCAGCTGTTCCTTGCGGGATTCCTGGGCGACATGATCAGTCGCAACTCTGTTGAGCGCAACAACTACCTGATAAATAAGGTGATTTGATGATGAAGAAACTGCTGTGTATATTAGCCCTCACTTCCCTACTCGCATGCTCGTCGAACAACTGTCCGTTGGGCAGTACGGTACAATGCAACTACTATTTCTATGATCGCAATGGAGTAGCCATCAAGTATGGAGACTCGTTCTCTGTCACCACATTGCTGCCAGGTGAGAAGACTGTATACACTTATCGCAAACTGGGATATCAGACCGAAACACGCAATTCACGCGATACGACCCTAGTCAACGCAGGCTATACAGAAACAGTAGGCACAGCTCGCAAAGACACCCTACTGGTCAATAAGGCATCAGGACGTGCGTACATACAGGTACCGATGAGCTATTTCAACAAAGCTGACACGCTGATATTCGATTATAGCAGCATATCGGGCAACGATACCATCATCGTAGAGCACGACGGCTATGCCCACGTGGAACTGCCAGAATGCGGCACACACGTCTACCATCATCTTCGTTCTGTCCGTTCGACCGATGCTGCCATCGACCACTTGGAAATCACAAATCCACTCGTAGATTATGAAGGAAATGAAAACATCAGGATTTATTTCAACGACGTGGTGGAGTAAGACGGTTGTAGCGTCTCTCATGATGGTGTTCGCATGTGCTATGTCAGCTCAGGACGAACCGATTGTTGTAGTGAATGAATCCGACACAATACGTCCGACGAAATATATTGCAGAGCTGATGGAGGAACCTCCACTACCCTTCTTTCAGGGATTCACCCTCTCAGGCGACCTCTTTGGCCCTGCACTCTATCTCATCTCGGATTACGGTAGTGTGGAAGCCGCTTTGCGACTGAATCTCAAGAGTACTTATTTCCCGATTGTCGAAGTGGGATACGGCTCCTGCAAGACAACAGATGCAGAAACGAATATCTCCTATTCCACAAACGCACCCTTCTTCCGTATAGGTCTCGATTGGAACATTCTCAAGAACAAACGTCAGGACAACCGCCTGTTCGTTGGAGCACGTTACGGATTCAGCTCGCTCAAGTTCGACATGAGCGGTCCCAATATGACCGACCCTATCTGGGGAGGTTCAGCACCCTTCAACTACAAGGACGCCAGTTCGAACAGCAGTTGGCTGGAGTTCGTGTTTGGTACCCAAGTCAAGATTTGGAGAAATTTCCACATGGGATGGAGTGTCCGCTATAAGCATCAGATAAAAGTCGGACAACCCGACTACGCCAAGCCCTATTATATTCCAGGCTACGGAACAACCACAGACACATCGTGCTGGGGTGGGACCTACAACCTCATCTTCGACCTCAACTGGGGCAAGAAGAAGCTGAGACAAACCACAAACAAGACAGATAAATGAGTATCCTAGAGCAACTGCTCATCGCATTAGCACTCGCTATGGACTGCTTCAGTGTGAGCATCACATCAGGCTTAATCATCAAACGCTATGAGATGTCCACCATCCTCATCATGGCCCTCTGTTTCGGCATCTTTCAAGCGCTGATGCCAGTTCTCGGCTGGTTAGGCATCTCCTATTGCGGCACACAATTCCAAGCCTACGACCATTGGATTGCATTCGGTCTGCTGGCAATTATCGGCATCAAGATGGTGTTTGACCATTTCCGTGGAGACGGACACAACACATTCGACCCACGTAAGTTCACAGTTGTACTCTTGTTAGCCATCGCCACCAGCATCGATGCCCTCGCTGTGGGCATCTCGTTCGAGTGTATGGGCATGAAGACCCTGGGAGCCATCACGTCACCCGTGATCATCATCGGCATCACATCGTTTGGTCTGTCCATCCTCGGCAGCATCATCGGAGTGTATGTCGGTAAGCGATTCCGATTCCCTGCCAACCTCATCGGAGGTATCATTCTCATCGCTATCGGAGTCAAAATACTCATAGAACATCTATAACTATCATCATTCAAAAAGGATGTCAATTCTAAAGAAACTATACGACGACATGAATCGTCAACTCGACCGTAAAGCAGAGCCACACAAGGTTCGTTGGTTTCACATCATCTTCCTGCTTGCACTCATCGCAGGAACAGTATATCTCGTAACCACCAAATCCGATTCTGCATCCTCCCAAGGAAGACAGGCCGAGGGTCAGTATCATCGAAACGAAGGCGAGATCTTCGGTACCTTCTACCACATCACTTATCAGTACCACCACGACCTGCAGGACAGCATTCAGGCCACATTGCAACAAGTTGACGGTTCGCTTTCACCGTTCAACAAATCGTCCATCATCACAGCCATCAACAACGGAACCAGTGATGCTACTGACGAAATGTTCCGCGACGTGTTCCTACTCGCCAAACAGATAGCGGCAGAAACTCAAGGAGCCTTCGACATCACCGTAGCACCCTTGGTCAACGCATGGGGATTCGGTTTTAAGAACAAAGAGAACGTGACAGACACACTCATCGCACGTCTGCTGAGCCATGTAGGCATCGAAAAAGTCACCCTTGAAGACAACCGAATCGTAAAAAGCGACTCAGCCGTCATGCTCGACTGCAGTGCCATCGCAAAGGGCTACGGAGTCGATGCAGTAGGTCGGATGCTCGAATCGAAACACATCAAGAACTACATGGTCGAAATCGGAGGCGAAGTCCGTTTACGAGGACACAATCCACAAGGGTCAACATGGAATATTGGCATCATCAAACCCATTCCTGACGTGACAGGCGTACAGAGCGAACTGCAGCAGGTGCTCCACCTCACAGACATCTCGATGGCCACATCAGGCAACTATCGCAACTTCTACGAGCAAGGCAACAAACGCTACGCACACACCATCGACCCACGCACAGGCTACCCTGTTCAGCACAGCATCCTCTCATCCACCGTCCTGGCTACCGATTGTGCCACAGCCGATGCCTATGCTACAGCATTCATGGTGTTAGGTCTCGATAGCGCACGAACCGTACTCAAACATCATCCCGAACTCAAAGCCTACTTCATCTATTCCGACAACGACGGCAACAATGCCACATGGCATACCGACAATCTGGAGATAGAAGAATAAACAGCCCAGACCCCCTCTGCCATTTGGGCATCTCCCCCTCTATGGGGAGAAGATAAAGTTTAATGTTTATTGTTTATAGTTGAAAGTCAGTTTAGGAGTTGAGAGTAGATAGTTTTAAATATCTTTGCTTCGATGGTCGTAATCCCATAGGGATGGATGGAGCAAATGACAGATGAAAA
>CADBSN010000198.1 GCA_902797255.1 uncultured Bacteroidales bacterium
AAAGAGAATGGATATTCTACTCAGGATGTCATCAGAAACGCAACAGAAGGAATGACACTCCCGATGGGAACGCCCGTTCCACATTGCAGCAGTAAAGCTCGCGAAAACACCATTGAGATTGACTATAAGGACAGCAATATGAAAGTGGAGTTCCGGCAGTCGAACCGTTCAAAGGAGTTTGTTGCTGACAACGAAACCGAACGTGAGATGTCGTACATCAGCAAAGGACTTGTGGCACATAAAATCTTTGAGTCAATACACGATTTGAATGACATTCCGAAGGTAATGAACCAACTACGTCAGGAAGGTGTGCTGAAGGAT
Organism: uncultured Bacteroidales bacterium; assembly: GCA_902797255.1. Classification (GTDB taxonomy): domain Bacteria; phylum Bacteroidota; class Bacteroidia; order Bacteroidales; family Bacteroidaceae; genus Colivivens. The sequence continues at coordinate 322 of CADBSN010000198.1, forward strand.
AAATCGTTTGCGGAAGAGATGGAGCGGATGGTCAATCAGCTCATCAGTAATCCACAGGCACGCAATTGGTTCGAACCGTCATGGAAAGTAATGAACGAGTGCGACATCATCACGGTTGAAAACGGTATTGCCCTATCGAAACGCCCAGACAGAGTCATCTATAACGAGAACGAAACCATCGTCATCGATTACAAGACAGGACAGAAAAACGATGATTACAAATGGCAGGTGAGGAAGTACATCAACTTGTTGAAAAAGATGGGCATGCATCATGTACACGGATACCTTTGGTATTTGAAGAACAATGAGATTGAGAGCGTAGAATAAAAGAAGACAAAGATGAACGAATTCCTAAGTAGAGTAGCCTGTGATTTGGCAGAACGGGTCAATCAGCAGAATGGCATGATGAGCGGCCACACGGTGGTCTTTCCGAACAAGCGTGCCAGTTTGTTCTTCAACCAGTATCTGACCAACTACGTCACCCCACCCTTCTGGGCACCACATTACACCACCATCAGTGAGATGTATCAGGCGCTGAGTCAACTGACGGTTGCAGATAAGTCGCTCTTGGTTTTCTATCTCTACAAGGCATACGCAGAGGTGACGAAAAGCCAGGAAACGTTCGACCAATTCTACTCATGGGGTGAGATACTGCTCAACGACTTCGAGGATATCGATAACAACATGGTCGACGCAGCCAAACTCTTCATCAACATCTCAGATATTGAACAACTGACCGATTTCGACTTCATAGACAAAGAGCAGGAAGATACAATCCGACGACTATTCAATAACTTCAGCACGGAAGCCATAACCGAGCTCCACAAGCGCTACCTTCAGATGTGGAATGCGATGCCAGCCATCTATCACACCTTCCGTTCGAGCTTGCAGAAGTGCGGATTGGCTTACGAAGGTATGATGAAACGCACGATAGCCGAACGGCTGAAGGCTTGCAAGGCCGACGACCCATTACGTGAGATAATCCTTTCGCGCTACAGCCATCTGTCCATTGTAGGTTTCAACGTACTCAACAAGACAGATAAAATGCTGTTCCGTTTTCTTCGGGAAAACTGCGAAGTCCGATTCTATTGGGACTATGACGAAGCCTACAAGAACGAGTCGGCCTTTGAGGCAGGTATGTTTATCAACGAGAATATCAAACTATTCGGAAACAGCCTTGCCGACCATCCGGAGATCTATCAAGGTTTCAAAGAGTCGAAAGACATCCGGTTTGTTGCGGCCTCGACCGATAATGCACAATGCCAGTTTGTGGAAGAATGGCTACAACAGACCTTAAAGAAAGACGAACCACTCAATAAGACCGCCATCGTACTTTGCGACGAACATCTACTGATGCCAACCCTACGTGCCATCCCTTCTACATACGGAACAGACCAACAACCTACTTTGCTCAACATCACGATGGGTTATCCAATGCAGAGTACGCCTGTAGCCAGCTTCGTGACATCCCTTCTCGAACTTTATTTCCGTGGATGGATGGGGGTATCGAAGAAAACATCAGAGGGCAAATGGCGCTATATCTACGCAGAGAAAGTACTGCTGCACCCATATATGATGCTGATGAACAAACAAGGTGCATTAGAGCTCATTACTCTATTCCGTCATCGCAACGCCACCTATCCATACGTCAGCGATTTCAAAGGAGAGTTCATTCAAGACGTATTCGACACACCTCCTATTGGTCATCTAGCCATACTGAAACATACAGCCACCATTGTACAGAGAGTTGCCATCCAACTATCGAAGAGCGACATGCAGCTACAGCAGCTATCGGCCAGCCTCTATTCCGAAGCGATGTATGCTGCTTGGACCATGCTCAACAACTATTGCGACCTCATGGAAAATCACGGACTTGAGTTCACTTCGTCAGACACACTGATACGTCTCATCCGTCAAGCCATCAGCAGCAAGAGCATCGCCTTTCACGGCGAACCAGCTGTCGGCATTCAGCTCATGGGAATCTTGGAGACACGCAACCTTGACTTCGAAAACGTTATCATGCTATCAGTCAACGAAGGAACGCTACCGAAGAATGCATCACACACCTCGTTCATCCTTCATTTCCTGCGCAAAGCCAACGACATGACCACAGCAGAACGTCAATTGGGCCTTTATGCCTATTATTTCTATCGTCTGCTTCAACGGGCCAAGCACATCACGCTTGTGTACAACGAGTCAACCGACGGACTTCATCGAGGTGAGATGAGCCGATTCATGATGCAATTGAAATATGAGAAAGAACATATTCTGTCAGCCGACTCTACATTGAAAGAATATGCGATTTCCAACCCGACAGGACCCAACACGCCCTCTTTGGAATCCGACAAAAAGACTACAGCGCTATCTATTTCAAAAACGAGCGAAGCAGTACAAACAGCCCTCGAAGCCATCCAGTCGCTCAGTCCTACAGCCCTCAACAACTACTTAGAGTGTCCGCTCCGTTTCTATCTCCAGCATGTGTGCGGCTATTGTCAGGAAGAGGAAATCAGCGAGGATGTAGCCGATAATGTCTTTGGTAGCATCTTCCATAACGCAATGGAGTGGTTCTATAAAGATAAAAAAGGTGTTGAACTCGACCGCCCGTTCTTTCAGCAGTTCATCAACGACAACGAAGGAAACCTCACAATAACGAAACAAGGACAACACCACATCCGCCGCTGTGTCGACAGAGGATTTGCCATCGAGATGTTTCATGTCGACGAGCAACTCGTAGCGAACGATCAGTTCACGTTAGACCTCAACGGCACACAACTGCTCAACCACGAGGTGATTGCCCGATATATGGAGAAGCAAATCAAGAACGACTACTTGCTCGCTCCCCTCACCATCCTAACCACAGAGAAGAAATACTATCAAGACTTCCATTTTGAGACGGATGGGCATCAACGCTCCATCAAAATCGGGGGAATCATCGACCGTGAAGATATCGTCACCATCCATGGCATACGCCACTACCGTATTGCCGACTACAAAACATCCGTTCGCGAAAAAACTGCCAACACCATCGAAGACCTCTTCGTGCCATCCAAGAACCGTTCGAGCTACATCTTTCAAGCATTCTACTATTGCGAAGTCCGCATGATTGTAGCTCACGAGAGTGGCGAAACATTACCAGCCATCATGCCGACATTGCTGTATATCAAGCGAGAGACCGATGCCCACATGCCAGCTATCCGCATAGGAAAAGAACCGATCATCGACTATCAGCAGATGTGTCACGAAGAGTTCCATGAACAGCTCACAACCCTACTATCAGAGATTTTCGATACGGCACAACCGTTCGAACAGACTCCTGATGCGACGAAATGCGAGTATTGTCCGTTCACCCAACTTTGCAATCGTACATAAAAAATGGTGCTGCACACGCTGTGCTGGCACCATATACTGTTTAAGAGCACCCTCCCCAGCCCTCCCGAGGGAGGGAGTTGGAAAGCCTCCCCTCGGGGAGGTTTAGAGGGGGTCTTTTTTTATTCTGGCTGAGGACCCCACTTGTTGTCACCTTCCTGTGACTTGTAGAATGGGAAAATAATGTTCATGATTGGGCAGAAGAACCACCAACCTGAATGACCTGTGTCGTGATAACGACGGATAAGTGCTGCTGTGTAAGGCAAAGAACAAATACCACCTAAACCACAAGTAAGACAGTTAAACAAGAAAAACCACCAGAACTCTGAACGTGATGCACGTCCCTGATAAGTTACGAACTTGCTGAAGCAAGATTTGATTGAGGCACCAAATGTCATGATAATTAAATTTTAAAGTTAATACTATGTGAATAAATAATAAACTAATATTTGGCGCAAAGATAACTATAATAATTCATAATGCATAATTCATAATGCATAATTTTTCATTTTTCACCTTAATTTTTCATTTTTCACCTTAATTTTTCACTTTTCACTCTTAATTTTCACTTTTCACTCTTAATTTTCGCTTTTATCAATTGTCAATTGTCAATTATCAATTAAAATTACTATCTTTGCACATCAATCAGGGCCTAACGGAAATGTAAAAATTATAAAATGTAATTATGCAAAAGCCCCCTCGGCTCTCGACTCTAGGCTCTAGACTTAAAATAGGAAACTTTTGGAGCAGCGAGTGCAGAATGAACTTGTTCAAATTTTGCCGAGTCGTGACAAAAGAAAACGAAGTTAAATGAATAAATGGTTCAAGACAGATAATGAAATTCTTCAGTTTCTCATCAATTTTTTCTTGATTGAGATACTTGGCCACATCGCCATCTATTTGGTTTGTCTGCTGTTCCGCATCTTCGGCATGCCCCAACTCTACTTGTTCATGTACTCCTCCCCCCTCATCCACCACATCACCTTCACCCTCTTCCTCCTCATCGCCATCACCCTCAGCGTGATGAACATACTCCAACGAAGGAAGGAGTGAACTACAATGTTACAGGACGCACACTTAGACCGTATGGACGATAACCGTTCTTTTCCATACGAGGTGCTGTACCTTCCATGAAACTGCATCCCCAGGAATTCGTCGATCCGTTCGCAGAGGCTGTCCAATAATTGCCATAAACTTCCATATCATTGCCAGGCAGGTCAGCTCCACAACGAGTACCAACAGCAGGCAGGAAAATATGGTTTCCGTTAGGACCTGTCACTTTGCAGCCGTAACTATCATCACGTTCTTCCCAATCCCAATCACATTGTGTTATCAGTTCCTCAAACTGCCGTGCGGTAGGCATACGCCATTTTCCACCCCATTTCATGTGAGCCACATCGTATTCCGTTCCAGCAATATTTTCACCTATATCCTGCAAAGCTCCGTTGCGGTAATGAGCGTAACTTTGTAAGTCATAATTATCTTTTGTGTTGGTTTCTCCCCAAGCAAAGTATTCGCCTGGGTTATCGGGTTTAGATGCGCCTACATTCATGTTAGCCCACTTTGTACCACTGGGTAAACCGAGGTCTACTGCTACAGCATCAATAGGCTTTTCTAAAGGTTGGATAGTGGACTTGCCACCGCTGGAACAACTAACAATAGTGGTCATAATGGAGGCTATGACCAGAAAAGTGAAAAAGCCTTTTCTCATATCAATAGGAAGGTATTTTAACTATTACTAATTTTTATTCTTATACGACGTGTCATTCGATACAGGCCTAATGTTAAATCCATAGATGCGATCTTCTTGGTTTACGTTCGCATTGCCTGAGACTGCATTAATTTCAAACGTCAGGTAATAAGCTTTAGCTGCTGAGTTTTGGCAGACTGTAGCAGACCAATAGCAACCACAACTGCTACCCCTATCGAGATTCATGTAATGGCGATAGCCCCCCAACGGAAGGAAAATGCTGTTACCGTTCTTCCCTGTTACAGTGTAGCCTGAAAAAACTCCGTCAACATCACTATTTGTGTATGTCCATGTACACTTGCTGATCAGTTCATCCATCTGGGCTTTGGTAGGCATCTTCCACGAGCCTCCCCAATTGACCGTAGCTGCATCGTATTTGCTATTTCCCGCAATGCTACCATTCCAATTGCCCATAGCATCCTGATTGATTATATTATCAACATACATCACGTCGCTCTCAGTGCCACAGGCAGCAGAGCTCGTTCCAGTATAGACAACATTGCCTGGTTTATAGTTGCTATTCCAATTTACATTCTCATCATTGTTGATGGAAGTGATTTCACCCCACTGGAAGAATTTTCCACGATCATAGACACCATAAGCGCCAATGTTCCTTGTAGCCCACAATGTTCCACTGGGCAATCCCAAGTCTACTGCTTCATGTCCGTCAATCACAGGGTTCGGTATTATCTCTTCCTCATCATCGCCACATGAAACGATCGAAATGCTCAACATTGTCACCATCATCATGACCAGCGAGCTCCATAGAGTATTCTTTTTAATCATAAGCTTTGTTTTATTGTTAATTCGGTTTTCAATCTCTCTTTCTGCAATATCTTATTTCATTCTTTGCAGAATGTTGTGGCAAAGATATGAATTATTCATGAAATCACCAAATGTTTTAGAAAAATAGGACGAATCATGTGTACATCCCTAACAAAAATTGAATAGTTTTACTTAAATCCTAGCCTTGAGGAGTCGACATTGTCGTTAAAAAAGATAATAATTTGGTAGTTTCGTGGAAATATGTTACCTTTGCACACATTATATCCCTCTATTATTTGTTCAGATTATAACCTGATTAGGACTTTAGAAAAGATCTAATATGTACGGCATCATCGACTGTGACAATTGCTACGTAAGCTGTGAAAGGTTTTTTAGGCCAGACCTGAAGGGAGTGCCAGTAGTGGTGCTCTCGAACAACGACGGTTGCGTAGTGGCTCCCAGCAATATACCCCGAAAGACGGGAAAGGCAAAGCCGACGTTTTTGCCAATGCGATCAAACACGATTATCGCAGCCCAAATCCAACAACGCGGTGGGGCGAAATCATGAAATTGAATGCCAACGCTAAGAAAAAGAAAGAATGATTGAGATTCGAGAAGCGACCAAGAGCCAGGCAGCAGAGATTGCCCGCCTTATTATGACAGCCATGACGGATGACTGTTGCTTATATTTCTGTGGCGACGGCTACGGACTGGAGGATTTTCGCAGGATGATGACGATGCTGGTCGAGCGTGAAGATTCGCAATATAGTTATCGGAATACGCTGGTGGCAATGGATGGGGATATGGTTGTCGGTATCTCCGTCAGCTATGATGGTGGGCGTTTGCATGAACTGCGCTGCGCCTTTATCGAGGCTACCAAGGAGTATATCGGCAAGGACCATTCGGGTATGGACGATGAGACGCAGGCTGGCGAACAGTATCTTGATTCCTTGGCCGTACTTCCTGATTATCGCCGTCAGGGTATTGCTCGAAAGCTGTTGTTGGCTACCAAGGAACGGGCCAATCGTCTGGGGTTGCCATGTGTCGGACTTTTGGTTGATAAGGACAATCCCGTCGGCGAGGCATTATACACCTCTGTCGGCTTCCACTATGTAAATGATAACCAATGGGGAGGTCACCCCATGAAACACTTGATACTATAGACTATGGCATACATGAATAGATACAATCAGACTGACGAAGGACGTCGTGATGAACTAATCCGTATCATCGAACATTCCGTGGAGAAACTGACTTTGGCGGAATTAGAGGCCCTATATTACGATATGACCACGAAGTCGTTTATTAACGATTGATTACGGTCCCAAGGCTAAAAGCACGTAACTGTCCGTTCATTACCCCCTTCATCACCTCAAACACATGATCGCCTGTGCAATGGCTGGTGTAGAACAGAAGCCCCTCTCCCGACCTCTCCCGTGATGGAAAGGAGTTTCCATAATCCTTCAGCCGTTGAGCCAAGGCTTTTATTTCATCATCTGTTTCTTGACCATCGAGCAGATGGAAACCAACAACTACGGTATGAACTGGCCAAGGACAAGCTGCCAGAATGTTTTCGAGTCCGCTATGAGCACAGCCTGTGAACAAGAGCCCATCGACATACAGAGCCAGCTCATGACGGAAATCATCGTGAGCCAACTGCCCGTCAGTATCTTCTACGAAAAGGTTCTGATTCCCCTTGGGCATCGGATGAATCTGAGGGATGCAGGCAATCACATGGATAGCTTCTACTATCTCACAGGTCTGGTCTATCAAGATGAGTCTGTCTTCGTCAATCTCGGACCACTCCGTCGCAATGCTATGCAGATTCCCTCGTTTGGAAAAGAACTTACCGCTCATAGCATCGGGCGATACGATAACCCTACCCTTTCGATTCTGTTCCATGAAGTAACGTAAGCCGCCAGCATGGTCGCTATGCCCATGAGAAATGAACACATAGTCCACATCGCTGAGAGATATGCCCAACAGCTCTGCGTTTCGGAGGAACACATCACTTGCTCCCGTATCAAGAAGGATTTTGTGCCGTTCTGTTAGCAACAGGATAGAAAGGCCATGCTCAGTGGATAGACGGCTATCGCAGCTTCGATTATCTGATAATACAGTCCACTTCATAATCGCTCTTTTTTCCAAGTCATTTTAATGTGAGGAATGCCATCGAGCATAAAGGTATCGGAAGACTGCTTGAATCCTACGCTTTCATAGAACCCTTTAGCATACTCCTGTGCCTCAA
>CADBSN010000199.1 GCA_902797255.1 uncultured Bacteroidales bacterium
CCCAAACCGCGATGATAACTTCGCAGGACAGATTTGTTTCGAAAGCCTGCAAGGACTGAAAGGCTCCGTCTATTTTGGTGGGAATTATAATAAGCTAAAATGGATTAAGGAATTACGTTGGGACATGCTGATTGTGGACGAAAGTCATGAGGGAGTGGACACCATGCGTACCGATCGTGCTTTCAACAATATCCAACGCAAGTTCACACTCTATTTAAGCGGCACACCATTCAAGGCTATCGCATCGGGTGAGTTCGATGACAGGCAGATTTTCAACTGGAGCTATACTGACGAGCAGGAGGCTAAAGCTAACTGGGCAGGCGATAGCCACAACCCATATCAAGATCTTCCAAAACTAAACCTTTTTACTTACCGTATGAGCGACATTGTGCGCGAGAAGGTAAAACAAGGTATGGAACTGGACGAGGAAGGAACGATTGACTATGCTTTCGACCTCAACGAGTTCTTCAAGACCAAAGAGGATGGCACGTTTGAGCATGAGGGCGATGTCCGTAAATTCCTGAAGGCATTAACAACACAGGAGAAGTTTCCGTTTGCAACAGAGGAATTGAGAAAAGAAATGGCTCATACTCTTTGGTTGATGCCTAACAGAGTGGACTGCGCCAAAGCAATGGCCAAACTGCTGAAAGAGAAAGGTAGCGGATTCGAAGACTATGAGGTCGTGCTGGCTGCTGGCGACGGCAAGATGGACGACAACGATGAAACTGTCAAAGCTTATAACAAGGTAAAGGATGCCATCAAGACTCATGATAAAACAATCACTTTAAGTGTAGGCCAACTTACTACGGGTGTGACCATTCCTGAATGGAGCGGAGTGTTGATGCTTAGCAATATGCAGAGTGCTCAGCTGTATATGCAGGCCGCTTTCAGGGCACAGAATCCATACGAATACTCAGAAGGAGGAAAAATCGTAAGAAAGGAAAATGCCTACGTCTTTGATTTCGACCCTGCAAGAACGCTGATGCTCTATGACGAGTTTGCCAATAACCTGAAAAAGAGTACTGCAGGGGGGAGCGGTACGACTGATGAGCGAAAGCAGAATATACGTCAGTTGCTGAACTTTTTCCCTGTCATAGCAGAAGACGATGAAGGAAGGATGATGCAGATTGACGAGCATAAGGTGCTCAGCATTCCGAGAAAGATTAAATGCGAGGAAGTGGTAAGGCGTGGCTTCATGAGCAACCTCCTATTTAGGAACATCGCCAATATATTCAGTGCTCCATCCATAGTTGGTGAGATACTGAAGAAGATGGACAAAGCGCATGAAGAGCGAGGACGGAGCACTGGTACAAACCTTGACGAAGCCGGAAATGTGAGTGTTGACTATAACGGCGAAGTGATGATTCCTGAAGAACTAATCGTGGGTCAGGAGCAGCAGATATTTGGCGACAAGTTATATAAGACCTTTGATGAAATAGAGGATGAAATACCGATGGCAGCAGAAAGCGCTGACCAAGTGCTGACGGCAATCAACCATGTAGGCGATAGTCTGAAAGCAGCAGTAGAGCAAAACATCATTAATCCTGCATCGGAAGAATACGAGCTTACACAGGCACAAACCAAGCGTATAGTTAGGGATTCACACAGAGAAGTGGAAACCAAAATAGAGAAAATAAAAGGTGATTTCGAGCAACAACGAAAAATTGCTGAGGTAAAGCACGAAGAGGCTATTAAGCAGGCTTCCAACGAGAGAGATTTGGAGGATGCTGAAAAGACCTTCCGCAAAGAGATGGAGTCGGCCTTAAAGGGCGTAAACGATGCCATAAAAGAAGCTACCGACGAAATTATCAACAATAAGCCAAAAGAGGTCATCGAACGCATTGAGAGAGACAAGGAAGAGCGGAGAAAAGATAGCGTGGAAGAAGAAGTTCGTGCACATCTGCGTGGCTTCGCCCGAACAATTCCAAGCTTCATTATGGCATACGATGAAGGACATCTTACGCTCGACAATTTTGACAAAAACATTGAGGATGAAGTCTTCAAAGAGGTCACCAGTATCACACTCGACGAATTCCGCTTCCTGAGGGACGGCGGCGACTATACTGAAAGCGGAGAGCAGAAACACTTCAACGGGCATCTGTTCGATGAAGTGGTATTTGACGATGCCATTGCTGAGTTTAGAAAGAAACGGATGGAACTGGCCAACTATTTTGATGAATCACATAGCGAGGACATCTTCGACTACATCCCCCCACAGAAGACTAACCAGATTTTTACACCTAAGTGGGTGGTTAAGAAGATGGTGGACTTGCTTGAACAGGAAAATCCCCACATCTTCGAAGACCCCAATAAAACATTTGCAGACCTCTATATGAAGTCTGGACTATACATCACAGAGATTGTGCGTCGACTATATAATAATGTTGAGATGTGCCGCCAAATCCCTGATGATAAAGAGCGTATTCTGCACATTCTTAGGAATCAAGTTTATGGATTTGCACCAACACGTATCATCTATCTAATTGCAACTCGATTTATCCTCGGCTTCGACCCTTCGCTTCAGCCGGAACAGAGCAACTTCCGACAAGTGGATACTGTTCCTTATGCCAAAGAAGGCCGGATGGAAGAACTCATAGAAAAGGTCTTTTCCTTATCGAGTCAATGATAAAATCAATGGAATAAGTATACAAAATCCCCCATTTCATCGACAATTCGTAGTTTGAAATAAGAAAGAAAGTGTACGATTTTCCCGAAATGAGACTTTTTTTTCCTACC
>CADBSN010000200.1 GCA_902797255.1 uncultured Bacteroidales bacterium
ATGAATATAGGTGCTCCAGTCATACACTTCCTTTTCTTCCGTCTCGCCCCAGGCATAATACCCACCGTATGCTTCAGGAGTTTCTGCATCCACATTACAACAAGCCCACTTCGTGCCGCTTGGCAGTCCAAGATCTATCATGTGTGGATGATTGTCATCAGGACATAAATCATAAGCTTCCTCCTCCATCTCTACAATATTCTGGAACTGATTCCAACCTTCGGTGGCCTCGTATTTAGCCTTGGTGCCATAGGGGACGTAAAGTGTGGCCTGACTATATACTTGAGTACTAAATCCTCCAACGTAAAAGGATAATGGCACGTGAATATAGGAGGTAATAGTTTTGATGTTTTCATTATCTCGGAAGGCTAAATAGCCAATTGTCTCTACACTCTCTCCTAAAGTGACAGATGTCAGTTTGCAGCCCAGAAAAGCCTGCGAAGAAATCACTTTGACACTGTTGGGTATGACAACGGTCTCCAGTCCACAAGACTGGAATGCGGCACCGCTGATTTCCGTTACCGTCTCAGGAATAATTACAGACTTTAAACCGCTGCAACCATAGAATGCTTCCATCTCTATCACCGTAAGCCCTTCTGGAAGCCTAATGGATGGTAGATTGTCACAATACATGAACGCTTCTCGCTCTATTGTCGTGACACTATTCGGAATCTCAAGAGAAGAAATGCCACTGCCCTTGAAAGCTGATTCCCCAATACAAGTGACACCTTCTGGAATTATCGTTGTGCTGCATCCCAGCACCAATTTGTTGGACGATGTTTCGACAACTGCATTACAATCGTTTCGGGAGTCATATGTTGTATTTCCGCTTTCAACGTGAATGGAAGATAGATTTTTACATTTACCGAAAGAATTATTACCAATAAATTCGATGTTTTCATGAATCTTTAATGCAGTAAGACCATCGCAACCATAGAAGGCATACTGTGCTATATGTGTGACAGATGCAGGGATTACTGTATTCTGGCAACCTGTCAATAAAACATTTTGTGAAGTAATGATGGCATTGCAGTTATCGCGAGAGTCGAAATAATCATTGCCTTCTTCCACCACAATGGTTTGGAGGTTGGGACACCCTCTGAAGATGTTAGGAGAGTAATAACTTCCCATGCTTTCTACGCTACGAGGTATCACTACGGAAGTCAGGGCACAGTCATAAAATGCACCATAACCTATGGAGGTCACGCTACCTGGGATAACCGCTGAAGCAAGTTTCTTGCAATAGCTAAAAGCTTCTTCGCCTATTGTGATGATTGTGGCGGGCATATCAACAGACGTTAATTCAGCACAGTAATGGAATGCATCCTTGCCAATTGCTATTACTGTGTATCCATTAACTGTTTCGGGAATGGTGATATGACCTTGCGTAGATGTATCTATGGCAACAGGTTGGGGCCATGAGTTGGTTGTTTTAGGACCTACCTGACACGTCTTATCCTCCTCGCTGAGAACCAGAAATGTCATCTCGATGCCTTCAATTGTGAGAGCAGTGAAAGTACTGGCCACGTCAAATTCTTCAACTTGATTTTCCAGATCCTCAATCATAGCATATATATATGCAACTTCTTGTTTCAAATCCATAACATCTTCCATGGTCGTGATTTGCTCAACTTTATACTTCGCCATTTCTATGAGCCTGTAAATCTCACCAGCTCGATCGTAGAGTTCAGGAGCTTCGTCTTGACTGGCTTTCTCTGCCAGCATACTAACGCAATTATTGAGCATTGCCCTACATACTTCTAACTGAGTCCGCAACTCTCTTTTCGCCGTCTCCACTTCCTCATCAGCATAAAGGAGTACGGGGGTGGGATTGGGTGCCGTTGCGGCAAAAGATTGTAATGAGGCCGACGGCATCCAAGCCGTCAGCATCATAAGTGATAGTACGCATACGTACTTCAATAGATTTCGTAATTGTTTCATTGTAAATTAATTATTATAATGAGTTAGATATTTGAATATTTTGGACTTATATTTCATTGTTTTAATTTAATCACCACTTTCTTGCCATCGATGATATTCACGCCGCGCTGCGGTTTCGACAGGCGCTGGCCGGAGAGGTTGTAGATGACATTGTTCATTTTCCATTTTCCATTTTCCATTGAACGGATGCCATCTTGATTCACCTTCAGCTCGATACCATAGACCTTCAGCTCGCCGCTTGATGCGTCATCGTAGGCGGCATTAAGACCTTTGACACCTGCAGCACTGTTCTCGCCTGCATAGATATAGACATAACTCTCATCAGTGACGTTGTAGGGGAACGACACTTTGAGCTTGCCCTCGAGTTCCATCTCGATGGGTGCGCCGCCCGCAATCTTCACTTTCAGGACGAGGTTGCCCGTCGTCTCTGCCGTTATCTTCAGCGTGCCGCTGCCGGCAGGTATCTTGAAGATGAAGCCTGTGAACTGCTCACGGAGATCCGGGTCGAAGAACGACTTGTCTTCTATCGCAGCCATCTGTTCCTCGGATGTCGATTTGTTGATGACGATGCAATCCTCATCAGCATTATATCCGCCATTCTCATTGCTGATATTGAAATAGAGATTGCCCACGATGTTGCCATCGAGGTTCGTCTGCTCGTCAATACCACTCTCATCGCCAAAGTCAATTGTCTCATCCTCCTCAAGAGAATCGATGTCCTTGTTACCCGCAATGACAGGACGGACGGTCAGACCGCAGGTGCGGCGGAGGAATTCACCCAATTTAGTTTCGACATCGTAGCGTAATGCTATGTAGCGCGCGCCATCTGGAAGAAAAGAGAGCGACGAAGACCAGTAGTAGCCTAGATAGTTCACGTATTCTGGATATGAGCCATCTACACTCTTGTCGGCGGCAGCGGGGATAAAGATGCTGTTGCCGTTAGGACCGGTGAGTCTGCGGCCCTCGACACTGTTGATGGTTGTCCACTCCGAAGTGCAGTTGTCCACTAACTCTTTTATCTGACCCTCAGTCGGCATCGTCCAAGAACCGCCCCATTTCACGTGTGCAACATCGTCTTCAGGGTCAAGCATAGTTTTATTATCTAATATTCCATAGGATGAATATGTACAGTACTTGGTCAGGGTATTGTATGAACCGTCACACCATTTATAGGTGCTCCAGCTATACTCTTCCTTCTCCTCTGTTTCGCCCCATGCATAATATCCGCCATAATCTTCCGGCTTAGAAGCGCCGACATTCCATGGTGCCCACTTCGTGCCGCTGGGCAGGCCGAGATCAATCGCTTCATCGGGAATCGCCATCTCATCACCACCACTTTTGAAAGTGAAATAGCCGGGATTGTCTGGGCCGCCATCGATATGAGCATAAGTGTAGTCTATATTGTTCTCATTATATGATGTTCCTTTGCCACCGACAAGATTAGTACAACCTACGAACATGTCCTGTCCGCTATAATCATCGATGTTAGCTGTAGTCCAACCTTCACCGACATAAATAGTCCTAAGATTATCACAATACCTGAACATTTGAAACATATACAGGACATTCTGTGTGTTAAAACTGCTCAAATCAAGACTTGTCAAACCCGAACACCCATAGAACATTTGCCCCATGCCTTCCACATTGGTTGTATTGAAATAACTCAAATCAATGTTCGTGAGATTATCGCAATATGCAAACATCCATGTCATATCTTTCGCTTTTTCAGTATTGAAGTTCCTCACGTCAAGTTCATCAAGCTCACCGCATCCCATAAACATCTGGGTAAAATAAGTTACCATAGAAGTGTTAAAGCTTTTTATATTGAGATTCTTTAAATGCCTGCAATTTTGGAACATTACTTGCATGTTTGTGACGTTCGATGTGTTGAAACTACTCAAGTCGAGACTTTCCAGACTTCGACAATCTGTGAACATAAATTTCATATCTGTTACATTATCAGTCCTCATATTCCTAATCCCATCGATGGATTCCAAATTTTTGAAACCACTAAACCAAAAGGCCGTGCTGGTGAGTGTGGTACAATTGCTAAACGAGTCATCAAACACCACTTTAGTAATGGATTCTTCGTAATCATTCCACCCTCTATCCCTAATTCCACCAGTAAACGGTCCTACATCCATGCCGCCACGTGCTGTTTTCTGGTCATCATAATAAAAGGTAAGTACGGTGTTGTCATTACTCAATACTGCATAAGGGAGGTTGGCTGGTTCGCCGAACTCTTCAATATTAACGAAATTACCCCAATTTACTGCGGCCTGATAGTCTGCCTTGCAGCCAGTTGGAACATATAGCGTGGCATTTTGATAAGTACTTTCAGAGAAACTACAACTATTAGTTGTTGAAGATGGAGGTATTCCACAATGAGAAATTATGGAGGTCAGTGCGTCGCATCTTTCGAATGCGCCTTGATCAACGCGCAGAAGCGTTTCTGGTAATTCAATTGAAGTAAGCGCTGTACACTCATAAAAAGCAGCATAACCAATAGATGAAAGATAAGGAGGTAGTTCTATTGAAGTTAATTGCCTACACCACCCGAAAGCATAAGCCCATATTGCAGATACGCTTTCTGGAAGAATTATTGATAGCAGGCCATAACACCGAGCAAATGCGTCTTTGGTAATTATGGTAAGTCCGATAAAATATTTTAACTCATCAAAAGACTTAATCGTTTCATTTCCTTTAAAAACCTCTCCTAAGTCTGTCACCGCAGCAGCTTCTTCGTAGCTAAGTTCTCTATCGCCATTGGTGTCCCAGTTCTCTATGCAGATGGCTTTGACATTGGCATCGGCAAACTCGATAATAGGAGAATCATAATCTTGATTCAGTAGCCAGTTGGGAAAGTACTCCATTACTCTTGCCGACGGCACGGCAGCTATTATTTCAGATGGCCATACCATAGCACAAATCATCAGGGAACTCGCTATGAGGCCCTTGATAGGTAAGTTAATAATTCTTCTCATTATTTTGAACTTTAATATAGATTTAGTTGAATATATGGTAGCTTATAAGCTCTTTCGGCTACAAAAGTAGCTAATAATTTGATACGCTCAAAGAAAATGGGGAAAAAGTTTATCGATGGGTGCTTTTTGGTGAGGGGTGAGTCACGTGACTGGAGGGATGGAGTCAAGTGATTGTCACCTTTCGTTGCCATTTGTTTCGATTATCTTTGTCGTTGAAAAGCCTGAGTCGGCAATGGCTTTTCGTAACAAACAAGATTATCAATCATTTAACAGCGAAAGGAGACAACTATGATGCAATTGAAAGCAAACCAAATGTACTTGGAGACGACGGAGCAGTATGCGCTGATCCGACGGCTGGCCGTGGTCAGGGTGCAGATGAAGGCACTGGCCGTGGAGGAGGCGCAGTTAGAGACAAAGATTAGGACGATGATGGAGCCGCAGACGGAGCTGGTGGACATGGCTTTCCTCAACCAGCAACACGACCTGCGGCACCATCGCTGTAA
>CADBSN010000201.1 GCA_902797255.1 uncultured Bacteroidales bacterium
GTACTCGACCAGACTCCGTTCTATGCTGAGATGGGTGGTGAAGTAGGCGACACAGGTGTGCTCGTCAACGAAAACGAAACCATCAATGTGGTTGATACAAAGAAGGAGAACGGCCAATCCATCCATATCGTCGATAAGTTGCCTCAAGATGCTACGGCTGAGTTTATGGCTTGTGTCGATGTGGAGCGTCGTCGTGCCATCGAGTCCAACCACACTTGTACTCACTTGCTTGATGAAGCCCTGCGTGAGGTACTTGGAACCCATGTAGAGCAGAAAGGTTCGTTGGTTACAGCCGACTCTCTCCGTTTCGACTTCTCACACTTCGAGAAGGTCACTTCAGAGCAGTTGCGCGAGGTTGAGCATATCGTTAACGAGAAGATTCGTGCCAACATCCCATTGGAGGAATTCCGCGACACACCAATCGAGGAAGCAAAGAAACTCGGAGCCATCGCTCTCTTTGGCGAGAAATATGGTGACAAGGTACGTGTTGTGAAGTTCGGAACGAGTGTTGAGTTCTGTGGAGGATGTCATGCTAAGGCAACAGGTCAGTTGGGTATGGTACGCATCATCTCTGAAAGCAGCATCGCAGCAGGTGTTCGTCGTATCGAAGCCATCACAGGAAAGAAAGTAGAGGAGATGCTCGACAAGGCTCAAGACCTTCTCAGCGATTTGCGTAACCTGTTCAACAATGCTCCCGACCTGATGGCAACCATCCAGAAGGCCATCGAGGAGAACAAAGAGTTGCAGGCACAGGTGGAGGACTTCAAAGCTCAGAAGGCTCAGGAGTTCAAAAAGTCGCTCATCGAACAAGCTAAGACCATCAATGGTGTGAAGGTGATTTGTGGTGTACTACCAATCGACCCTCAGAGTGCCAAGGATATGGCGTTCCAGCTCCGCGCACAGTTCCCAGAGCAGTTGCTCGTTGCGATTGCAGGTGCTGCTGCAGGTAAACCGACCCTCACAGTTGCGCTCAGCGATGACCTTGTGAAGGAAGGCAAGAACGCTGGTCAGCTGGTACGTGAAGCAGCCAAGCTGATGCAAGGCGGTGGTGGTGGACAGCCCCACTTCGCAACTGCCGGCGGTAAGAATCCTGATGGCATGAAGGCCGCAGTAGATAAGGTGATAGAATTGTTTAATTCATAATTTATAATTCACAATGCATAGAATCCTTTTTCTCCTTTTGCTTTGCCTGCCGCTGATGGTGCAGGCTCAGAAGCCCGATAAGAATTTCCATATTTTCCTCTGTTTCGGACAGTCGAATATGGAAGCAGGTGCACGTCCTGCTGAGCAGGATAAGGACTTCAACGATCCACGTTTTCAATTCCTGGCAGCTGTCAATATGCCACGGACACAACGTGAGATGGGTAAGTGGTACACCGCCATTCCACCTATCTGCCGCGAGGGCAACAACATGGGGCCTGTCGACTTCTTCGGTCGTAAGATGATTGAGAGTATCGATGACCAATACCGCATCGGAGTCATCAACGTGTCAGTTGCTGGTGCCAAGATGGAACTTTGGGATAAGGATGATTATAAGGAGTATATCGACAATGAACGCGACTGGATGAAAGGTATTGTGAATCAGTACGACGGCAATCCCTACCAACGTCTAGTCGATATGGCTCGTATCGCTCAGAAAGACGGAGTCATCAAAGGCATCCTCATCCATCAGGGTGAATCCAATTCAGATGATGCGAAGTGGCCAGAGCGTGTGAAGAAGATTTACAATGACCTCTGCAAGGACCTCGGTCTCAATCCTAAGGATGTGCCTCTGTTGGCTGGCGAGTTGAAGCATCAGGAGCAGGGTGGTGTCTGCTGGCGAGTCAAGGTGGACATCCTGCCCAATCTGCCCAAGACTTTGCCCAACTCATACATCATCTCAGCAAAGGATTGTCAGGGCACAGGTGACCAGTTCCATTTCAGTACCGAAGGAATGCGAACCCTTGGCTACCGTTACGCAGAGCAGATGCTGAAACTGCATAAGTACAAAATGAAAAAGTAAACCATTATCACGAAACTATGATTAGGAAACTATGGGTGATAGCCGCCATCCTCGTTTGTTGCGGCTCTCAGTTGGCTCAGGCTCAGGTCATGAAGGCTGCTGACTTGGAGAAATATGCCAAGCAGAAGTATGGCGACAAGTGGCTCGATGCAGCAGCCAACCTCGCTTCTACCTTATCGCTCGATAAGAATCAGTCGCTGACCTATCAGCAAGTGATTGAGGCTCCAGGCAAGACCAAGCAGCAACTCTATGTTGCGCTCAATTATTGGGTGACAGCTACCTTCAAGGACAATCAGGCCATCACGCTTAACGACAAGGATGCAGGCTGTATCATCGTGTCATCAACAATCGATGCCATAGCCGACCACACAGGAACGCTCAACCGCTATATCGTGAACATCACACCCGTCATCCGTCTCGATATCAAGGACGGTAAGGTACGTGTGACCTACACCGTTCAGAACTACGACATCCTGAAAGCTGAGGCAGGAGGATGGCTGGGAGCATTAGCCGATAACTCTAAACAGGATCTCCGAAGCCAGAACTTCATCGGCGATGGCAAGCGCATGAAGGGCGACGCCAACGACCGCCGTCTTTACGATGAGCAGTGGGAGATAGCCAAGCGCTATCCGTTCGTGGAGAAGGACGCACAGAAGCGCACTTGTGCCAAAGCTCTTGTCATGACCCACGCCTATTCAAACGCCATCATCGACAAGGTGGAAGAAACCCTGAAGAACGGTATGGTTGGTAACGACGACGATGATTGGTAATGGACCATTTGTTCATTTACCATTTAACCATTTACCATTGACCATTAATAGAGAATATGGAAGTCGTACAGAGTTTCACCATCGACCACACCCATCTGAAGCCAGGCATCTACGTGTCGCGCATAGATAAAGGTTTCACCACCTTCGATTTGCGCATCACCGAACCCAATCAGGAGCCTGCCGTAGCTCCAGCTGCCATGCATAGCATGGAGCACCTCATGGCCACTTGGTTCCGCAACTCCGAGGCAAAGGACGATGTGGTGTATGTAGGTCCTATGGGATGCCTCACGGGCATGTACATTATCATGACAGGTAGTTATTCGGTTGAAGATATGCGACGCCTCACCATCGATTGCCTTCGTTGGATACTCACCCAGACCGAAGTGCCTGCCACAACACCCGAGACATGTGGCAACTGTCTGCTTCACGACCTTCCGATGTGCCATTGGGAGAGTCGGCGCTATCTCGATCGTCTGCAGCACGATTTCCATTGCGAATACACCAAGTTGCAGGTCACACTCGACGACGGCCGCGTCTTTGCCGATGCTTAATCTCCTTTCCCATCTGCCAACAGAGGGACTTTAGGTTGTACAATACATTATCTTTCTCCATAATCAGGTAAACAGTGTTTCCTGACTACGCCGTAAATTCCGCAGAATTCTTACGGTTATATTGTTGTGGCCTCTCGCTTGAGCGATACAGCTCGAATAGCCAAGTTCACGATTTGTTAAGTTTCTGTCTCTTTTATCCTCCCCCTCGGGGGAGTTAGAGAGGGGTCTTGGAGGGGGGCTGTTTGTTCCCCCTAAGGGGAAAATTTGTAACCCCTAAGGGCTGCAAAAATGCGTTTAAGCCGAACATAATTTTCAAGTTTACTTGAGCATTATTGAGGCGTAGCATTTTGCACGAAGTGAAATGTCACGCTTGATTTTCACACTACAAATATACAACATTGACATTGCGGTCTACGAATCATTCATTAACTTTTTTACTTAAAATGGAAATTTTTTTTTCGGGGCAGTCAAGGTAGTCAAAGTCAAAGTAGTCAAAGTCGTTTGGAAAA
>CADBSN010000202.1 GCA_902797255.1 uncultured Bacteroidales bacterium
GCCGACGAACCTCTATGGTCCGAACGATAACTTCCACTTGGAGAATAGCCACGTGATGCCAGCAATGATGCGCAAAATCTATTTGGCCAAGCTCATTCACGACGGCAACTGGGATGCCATCCGAAAGGACATGAACAGCCGCCCCGTTGAGGGTGTTAATGGCAGCGCTGAAGAGGATGCCATCTTATCGATATTACGACATTACGGAATAATGGACAATCGCGTTGAGCTTTGGGGAACCGGCACACCGCTACGTGAATTCCTCTGGTCTGAGGACATGGCCGACGCCAGCGTGCATGTGCTGCTCAATGTGAACTTCAGCGACATCATCGGCATCGAGAAATACTCAAGCGTCCACTATGGAGCAACAACCGATGGAGCCGTAGATCGCAACCACAGCACAGGACGAGGCGGAGCTATCCCATCGCTGGGTGAAATCCGGAACTGCCATATCAACGTTGGAACCGGAAAAGAGTTGACCATCCGCGAATTGTCTGAACTGATTGTGAAAACTGTAGGATTTGAAGGCACAGTAGAATTCGATGCTTCAAAACCAGACGGCACGATGAGAAAACTCATCGATGTCAGCAAGCTCCATTCCCTTGGCTGGACCCACTGCGTGGAGATAGAAGAAGGTGTACAGAAGCTCTTCGACTGGTATCGGTCGACCATCGCATAATAACCAACCATTATTGTCCAATAACGCAGGGGTATCCGACGAGAAGACTGGGTTATTGAGCGGATGAAGGGCGAGGCGGGGCGGCCCTATATTGGTATATTGGATATTGGAAACGTTTTTTTCTGTAAAGAGCGGTTTTGCAATAAAATAGAGAATAATTTTAGTATAAGTTATTATATATCAATTAGTTATATATTATTTATATTATATTTTCTTACATTTTCTTTTCTACTGAAAAAAAATGAATCCAATATCCAATATTCCAATATAACTTAAACACACAACCTAAGCGACGCCACTTATCGTTCGGGTTACATGCCCGAACGTCGTATTTTCAATGCGATTGCTTCTGGATGTCGCTGGCAGAAATCGTCTGCATCGACGACCACCATGGCGAGGTATCCTCCCCCACCCGCTCCCGGCATCTTCCAAGCCAGGACATCGGGCTGTGCCGAATAGCGGTCGATATATTGTTGCACAGTTCCTTGAATCATCGCAGGGAACATCGCAACCTGAGCATCAAATGAAGCTTTATATGCCTTTGCAAAATCCTGGAGGTTCATCACTTGGATAGCCTCCCAACAATCGTCAGCCGCTTTAGCCAATGCTTCCACTTTCGGACGTGTGATATCTTTCCCGTCAACAACAGAACAGCCTTTTCTACGAGGCTCCATCGGAATCATGCAAAGGTGGCTTTCCAGCCACTGCAAGATGGTCTCATCCTCACAGGTTTCAATCCGTGACGGCCAGAAGTGATTATCGTAATAATGGCGGCAAAGACCGGGAACACAGATGCCGATAGCGTCTTGCGCTCCGCTGATGATACCGTCCTCACGTTCCGGATGATTCTCGAAACAGAACACAAGTCGCGCCAATGTCTCGGGGTCCATATTTGGAAGCTGGTACGGCCAAATGGTTTTGATGAGGTTGCGCGTTGAAGTAGAAAGGCCGCAACGCTCACGAATCTCGAACGAAGGTTCAAGCGAGATGGTGATAGCCCATCCTGGAGCAAAACAGCTGACGTAAGGCTGATCAATCCAAGTACCAGCAATATCGAGACGAGTAGGCAACTGGCAAGGACTCTTCTTCAGTTCTGTACTGCTACGTGCCTCAAGCCCTTGATGGGGATCACGCTGAAGAACAACATATTCAATTCCTCGCTCTTCACAAAGACGTCGTTTCTCCTCGCTACCTCCATCGCTATTCACAACCAGAATATCAGGGTGTACAATATCAAGTGTAGGCACAAAGTCCAGAACACCATGCCCTTGGTTGATGAAAGCATCCTTCACATAGCGGATACTTTTCACCATGAAAAGCCGCTCTTGTTCTGAATAAACGGTCTTGTGGTTTTTGTAATGTAATATGGTTTCATCCGAACCGATTCCCACATATAGCTCTCCGTACTGGGCTGCCTGACGAAAAAACTCCACATGTCCACTGTGAAGTAAGTCATAACATCCACTGACAAAGACTTTCTTGATTGGTTCTGCCATTATCAGTAAAAAATTAGAATATTCTCTGGGTTAAACGCAGGTTGATAACAGGAAATACCGTGAACGTCTTGACAAGATCAACAGTCCGTCCAACAGATCCACGTATCTTAGGCAAGTCGTGCACAAGGTCAACTCCATCATGTGTTACTAACTTCGGACTTCCACCCCAGAACATCACACCTGCATCAAACGAAATCATCGTGTCACTTCCTTTAAACAAGTGTCCACCATAGCCAAAGCCGATGTAGGGCTTGAATTTGTTGACATACCCCTCCGTATGAATCATGTTATCCTTTCCTGGCATCACGTAGTAGGTATCGCCTTTGTGATAAACCACCTCACCGTCTTTCACAACATCGTTCTTCAGCACACCAAACGGAACACCGATATAGCCATGTCTGACTGCCGACTCTACTATCGATTTGGGAATACCGATACTCTCATCTTCCCATGTAAAAATGTCTGCAGGTACGATTTTTAAATTTGGATCATCCCATTTTCCCTCTTCTTTCAGTTGGCTTACAGTCTCATTCAATCTGTCGACAATATGATTATACAGATTCACACTCAAGAGGTTTGACATATCCTCAGTGCGGTTGTAAGCAGTAGCGAAATTTGAGTTACCAAGAAAGAATCCTGCCGTGAAGTGCCAACGCTTGTCTTTAAAAGGAAAGACATCAACCAACAGTTTGAAGTTATTATATTTGGGCATGGCCCACATAGAAACCTGCTGTCGCACTTCACGCCCTGTGGTTTCTTTAAGCACCTTTGCAGCTTTTTCAAAACTGGTGACTCCCTCAGTCACCGTATTATCGCCTGTCATCTCCAAACCATATGTCATCTTCAATTTGATATGTGGGACGAAAGCCGCTCCGGTTCGGATTTGGACACTATTGCCTATCGGCATTGCAAAATCGAATCCAAGTCCGGTTGTTCCAACTGTTACAGAAGCATCCAAATGGTTCAGGATGTTTTTCTTCTGCATGTATTTAAACAAAGGAAGTTTTACCGACACACTATCTTGTGCCGATAAAACTCCAGTAAAGCAAAATAATATGAATAATATTATCTGTTTCAAAATCGAATTAATGATTAGAACATATCAATGTAATGTTCTACAAGTCCCTCGATACGCTGTTTGTCAGTAAAGTACTGATAAGTAGAAACGTTGAGGTCACAGCAGCATTCCTTGTCACAAACGATATTTCCATGCTGGTGCATCTGCAACATACTTACTGTCCACATGTGGTTCACACCGTTCTCGATTGCATGCTTCAAAGCGCGAGCCTTCTGGTGACCATTACACATAATCAGGATTTCCTTGGCAGCCATCACGGTTCCTACACCTACTGTCAATGCCTGCTTTGGCACCTTGTTGATATCGTTGTCGAAGAATCGGCTGTTTGCCTGAAGTGTGTTTGTTGTCAGTGTCTTTACACGAGTCTTGCTAGTCAAGCTACTTCCTGGCTCGTTGAAAGCAATATGTCCATCAGGACCAATACCACCCATGAAGAGATCGATACCGCCTGCCTCTTCAATCATCTGCTCGTAGTGAGCACATTCTGCAAGAAGGTCTGGTGCATTACCGTTCAGGATATGTACATTCTCCTTCTTGATGTCGATGTGGTTGAAGAAGTTGTTCCACATAAAGCTGTGATAGCTCTCTGGGTGCTCTTCTGGTAGACCTACATATTCATCCATGTTGAAGGTGATGACGTTCTTGAAAGAAATTACACCAGCCTTGTTCAGGCGAATGAGTTCTTTGTACATACCCAGAGGAGATGAGCCTGTAGGACATCCAAGCTTAAATGGTTTTTCTTCAGTTGGATTAGCATCCAAAATTTTCTTTGCTACGAAGTGGGCAGCCCATTTTGACATTGCATCGTAGTCCTTTGTAATTACAACTCTCATAATCGAATAAATTAAAAATTAAAGGTTCAATGATTTATTTTGTTGTGTATTTTGGTTTGGAGATACGTAATCTCCCTTTATTCATTCTTCTTTGAGTTCGGTTTTCTCTGCAGCCTTAGCCTCTGCTTCTATTTCTGCATCAATAGCTTCATACTTGGATTGACGGCTCTTAAACTCAGGAACGATTTCCTTCATCACCCTCACTGTCGCCATATCATCATAGTGTCTGCTTATCTCATAGAGTCGTTCTTCATTAGCCAAAGCCACCTCAAACTCGTATTCACGTACTGATGCCACCATGATTTTCTTGTTAATTGTTGGCTTGGTGGTTTCTGCATCGTTGAGCACTTCTTCAAAGAGTTTCTCGCCGTCGCGCAGACCAGTAAACTCAACCTTTACATCTTTCGCACCACTCAACTTAATCATACGATTGGCCAAGTCAGCAATACGTACAGGCTTACCCATATCAAACACGAATATCTCACCGCCTTTACCCATTGTACCTGCCTCAAGTACCAGTTTACATGCTTCAGGTATCAACATAAAGAATCGGATAATATCTGGATGGGTCACAGTCACAGGACCACCTTTCTTGATTTGCTCTCTGAAGAGTGGAATAACACTTCCGTTACTACCCAACACATTTCCAAAGCGGGTGGTAACAAATTGTGTCACACCTTTCACCTTACCATCCACAATAGCTTTGTTGAGTGCTTGACAGTAAATCTCGCAAATACGTTTCGAACATCCCATCACATTCGTAGGATTGACAGCCTTATCCGTACTAATCATCACGAACTTCTTTACGCCGTACTTCACTGCCATATCAGCAACAACACGTGTACCAAAGATATTGTTGAATACCGCCTCACTGGGGTTATCTTCCATCATCGGAACATGTTTGTAAGCTGCTGCGTGGAACACATAATCAGGACGGTTCTTCGCAAAGATGTCATCCATGTGCGTACGATGTGTGATGCTCGCCACGATGGTGTCACACTTAATATCTGGGAAATTCTTGCTCATGTAGAGACGCACATCGTGCATCGGAGTTTCCGCTACATCAATCAAAATAAGGTGTTTGGGCTTGAATTGTGCAATCTGGCGCACCATTTCGCTTCCGATACTTCCTGCTGCACCAGTAATAAGAATAACACGATCTGCCAACAAGCGTCCAATTGCCTCCATATCAACCGTTATTTCATCACGAGGCAACAGGTCTTCAATCTCCACTTCCTGCAATTGAGAATAACTCAACTGACTCTTTCCGTCCCACTTCTGAGCAGTAGGCATCATCATGATACGGATACCTGCATCAGAAATGGCATCAACCAAATCCTGATGTTCCCTGAACGACTCGCTACGCAATGGGCTGATAAGGATAGCACGTGTATTGTCACTCTCCATTTGCTTCACCACATCAAGGGTTGCTGGATACACCTTGATACCCATCAGATAGCGGCCAACCATTTCACCATTATCACTGACAAAACCTTTGATGGTATATTGTGACTGGCTTTCGTTTAGAATACTCTTGGCCAACCCGATTCCTCCTTCACGTACACCATAAATATAAATATGAGGAGCATTATCGATTTTGTGAAAAGTGAAGATGCTCTTCACGATAATACGTTCTGCCCACATCAAAATCAGAGCAATTGCACCAGAAATCAACATACTCTTGATACGGAAGTCTGGCAATAGACCTTCTGGTATTAACCGTTCTGCAATTAAAGTACATATCACACCAACTGTTACTGCTCCAGCAACACGTGTCAAATCGACAAATGAAGAATAGCGAAGTACACCAGAATAGGTCTTGAAAACCCTCATACCTAAAATAAAGAAGGGCAATGCGCATGTTATTGCTAATAAGTGTTTCCAGAATCCATCACCTTGTAAGGGAGTACCGCCTTGTACTAAGTAAGTGCCAAGCATTCCGGCAAACACGATAATCACACAATCGAGCAACAAAACGCACCAATAAGGTAGCGCTTTCTTAGAAAAGTACCACGATATTACTTTTTGAAAAATACCCATATTTTGTGTTCAAATTAATTCTGTTTATACTCATTTAATATCTCAAACACCCTCCGTTTACAAATGTAACAGGGGGGGGTAAAAATTAATCCCTCCTAAAGATATCTCGGGTGTACACCTTCTCTTTAACATCATCCAAACAGGTATCATAACGATTGGCTATGATAGCATGCGACTTCTCTTTGAATGCCTTGAGGTCGTTCACCACCTGCGAGCCGAAGAAACTGTCGCCGTCGTTCAGTGTAGGTTCGTAGACAATCACCTCAGCACCCTTTGCCTTTATGCGCTTCATAATGCCTTGAATGGCGCTCTGACGGAAATTGTCCGAATTCGATTTCATCGTCAGGCGATATACCCCTATTACGCAGCTCTTCTCCTTTGCAGAATCCCACTGGCTGTTCTCTGAGTAATAGCCAGCCTTCCTCAACACAGCATCTGCAATATAGTCCTTACGGGTACGGTTGCTCTGAACAATCGCTGTCATCATGTCCTGTGGAACATCCTGATAGTTAGCCAGCAACTGCTTCGTGTCCTTTGGCAGGCAATAGCCTCCATAACCAAAACTTGGATTGTTATAGTGAGTACCTATTCGCGGATCAAGCCCTACTCCACTGATGATGGCCTTCGTATCCAAACCCTTCATCTCTGCATACGTGTCAAGTTCGTTGAAGTAGCTGACACGAAGTGCCAGATAGGTGTTTGCAAACAACTTCACAGCTTCGGCCTCCTTCATCCCCATGAACAACGTGTCAATGTTCTCTTTCAGTGCACCCTCCTGAAGCAGAGCTGCAAACTGACGGGCATACTTCTCCGCATCAGGATTACCTATCGCCGTGATAGCTGCGTTTTCCTCCGTGAAGTTCTTATCGTCTATGTTGATTAACTTCGGATACCCCACAATAATACGACTGGGATACAGATTGTCATACAGCGCTTTCGACTCACGCAAGAACTCTGGTGAAAACAGCAGATTAAACTTCTTGCCCTTCAACTCTGGTTTATAAAGAAATTGCAACGCATACTTCACATACAGACTTCGTGAATAGCCTACAGGAATGGTACTCTTAATCACCATCACGGCATCTGGATTGACGCTCAACACCATATCAATCACCTCCTCGACATGCGAAGTATCAAAATAGTTCTTAATCGGATCATAATTGGTTGGAGCTGCAATCACAACGAAGTCAGCATCCTTGTAAGCTGCTGCACCATCAAGAGTTGCACGGAGATTCAAGTCTTTTTCTGCTAAATACTTTTCTATATATTCATCCTGTATCGGAGATATCTTCTGGTTAATCTTATCAACTTTTTCGGGAATTACATCCACCGCCACAACTTCATTATGTTGTGCCAGTAGTGTAGCTATCGACAAGCCTACATATCCAGTTCCCGCCACTGCTATTTTCATAATTACCTAATTTTAATAATAGATGAAATGACGTTCGTTAATTGGTTATTTTAGATGAATTATCATCCTCACAATAGTCATTTTGTCATTCTCTTCTTTTTACTCTCTGCTTTAACTATGCAAAGATAGATATTTTACTCCATACAATTTACATTTATTCACAAAAAAATTAAATTAAACCATATTTTTTTTACAATAAGACCTAAAATGTAACGAAAACCGAAAAACATGACAAAATTATACATAGTCCTCACTCTCCAGCAAACAATCAAAGATTATCTCTCAACATTACAGCGCAAAGCAGCATTCTATGTTTTTTTATTTATTTTTCTGCTGATTCTGCATTTTATTACGATTTATACATTGTACATTTTATATTAATTTGTACCTTTGCAAAAAATTTGACAAAACATGTTACAGAAGATAGAAGCGTTGCTAGCAGAGATTGATACACTCCAAGCAAACAGTGCAGAAGAAATCGAGGCACTCCGTATCAAGTATTTAAGTAAGAAAGGAAGCATCCCTGCCCTCATGGCCGACTTCCGCAACGTACCAACAGAACAGAAGAAAGAAGTAGGCATTCGCATCAACGAACTCAAGACCAAAGCATTTGATAAGATTAATTCGCTCAAGGCTGCGTTCGATTCTACTGACACTGATACCGATGAAATCGATATCACCCGTACAGCCTACCCTATCGAGCTTGGAACACGTCATCCGCTCACCATCGTCAAGAATGAAATCGTTGACATCTTCTCTCGGCTTGGCTTCTCTTTGGCAGAAGGACCGGAAGTCGAAGACGACTGGCACGTATTTGGAGCCATGAACTTCGCTGATGATCATCCTGCACGTGATATGCAAGACACCTTCTTCATCGAAGCCAAACCCGATGTTATCCTTCGTACCCACACAAGTTCCGTTCAGAGCCGCGTTATGGAGCACACACAGCCCCCTATCCGCATCATCTGCCCTGGACGAGTTTACCGTAACGAAGCTATTAGCGCGCGCGCGCATTGTTTCTTCCATCAGGTCGAAGGACTCTATGTCGATCAAGACGTCAGCTTCACTGACCTCAAGCAAGTATTGCTCCTCTTTGCACGCGAAATGTTTGGTGAGGGTACTCAGATACGTCTTCGTCCTTCCTACTTCCCATTCACAGAACCTTCTGCTGAGATGGATATCAGTTGTAACATCTGTGGAGGTGAAGGTTGCAGCTTCTGCAAATACACAGGATGGGTAGAGATACTCGGATGTGGAATGGTCGATCCTGCAGTTCTTGAACTGAACGGAATTGACAGTAAAAAATACAAAGGTTACGCATTCGGAATGGGTGTTGAACGCATTACAAACCTCAAATATCAAGTTAAGGATTTGCGCATGTTTAGCGAAAATGATGCCCGATTCCTCAAAGAATTCGAGGCAGCTAATTAGGGAAACACAACTTTTTTCAAAAAATCTGAAAAAAAACTCGAAAAAGTTTTGTCAGTTCAGAAAAAAGTACTACCTTTGCAGTCGCAAATCCGAAAGGGATGCAAAAAACAAACAAAATGAAGGTGCGTTAGTTCAGTAGGTTAGAATACATGCCTGTCACGCATGGGGTCACGAGTTCGAGTCTCGTACGCACCGCAAAAGAGGAAGTTCAAACTTCCTCTTTTTGTTTCTCTCCCCACTCCACTCCTCTTCTAAATCAATCTCAGACAAGAGCATTTATCGAGCATAGGGCAAACTCTAAATTGTAGATGAGCCGTTAGAGATGCGAGACAACTCACAGCTATAAAAATGGCTTATATTCACATTAATTGAAAATAAAGAAAACAATCTAAGCTAGATGGTAATGAAAAAGGGATGTCCGATTGGGCATCCCTTCATTATGTTGGTCATAAAGTGTATTACTTCACAAATACCTTTCTTGACTTACCGTTCTGGTCAACGATGATGTTGATACCACGCTGGAGAGCATTTACCTTAGCACCACTGAGCGTATAGATGCCGCTTGCTGCCTTTGTCTCGTTGTTCACAGTCTTGATAGAGCTGTCGAGACCATAGCCAATCTGAATGCTGGTAACGTTAGTATCTTGCCAGTTAGCACCCTTGATAGCATTAAGGTGACAGTAGCCATACTCTGCAGTGATACCCTTGATATCCACAACGTAAGTCTTTGTATTATCATCGTTCTGAGTTACAGTCCACCATTGGGTATCTGTATCAGACTTCAATTCTACAGGAATTGTACCACCATGGCTGTCTGAGCCACCTGCTGGAGGATCAGGACGGTTGATGAGGAGACGAGGAGTACCTGTTGTTACTACAAGTACGAGTACATCTGCACCTGTGAGGTCAGCAAAGTTAGTGTACATAACGTTTGCATCACCATAAACCATCTGTGTATTCTGGTTGAGGGCGTATGCACATCCTGCCTGACTGACTTGCTCAGCTGTTGCGTCGTATGTTGTCCAAGTATAGAACATATCAGCTGTCAAATCAACATATCCACCTTCTGGTAACAAGAGTTGTGATTTGAGTTCCTTCATCGTCTGAGCCAACTCTTTTGCTTCGTCTGGAGT
This sequence comes from uncultured Bacteroidales bacterium, assembly GCA_902797255.1. Lineage (GTDB taxonomy): Bacteria > Bacteroidota > Bacteroidia > Bacteroidales > Bacteroidaceae > Colivivens. The sequence goes on from CADBSN010000202.1 coordinate 10,102, forward strand.
AAGGTCGAAGTAAGTGAGTGCGTGGTCTGCCTTATCAAGAGCATCTTTCACAGCATTGTTCCTTTCTTCTGAGAATTCGCTTTCATCATGAGCATAATAGTCACCCATCAAAGCATCATAAGCATTGTTGAGTGCTTCATAAGCAGCCTTAGAATCATTATAATATACGATAGCTTCATTACCCCTTTCGAGTGCAGCCATACATCCATCAATATCGTTACCTTCGTAAGCTGCAGCAAGATCATCACGAACAGACTGAACCTTTGGCATTACATCTGCACCGAAGAATGATTCTTCGTCAGCCAATACAGCGTCGAGTCTTGTCAACATGCTGTTAACTGGCTCTTCAAGAGCGTCGATTCCTTCACCTGTGTAGAACAGACGGAAGTTGTCGAAGATTACCCAGCTATTGTTGTATGTGTTCTTCAAACCGATTGTGATGCTGTCACCAGCAGTTCCAAGAACGAAGTCTACAGATACGAGGTAAGTCTCTTCACTCAGGTTGAAGTAGAAGTTAGCACCGTCCATTGAGTTTGGCACATACTGGCTCCAAGAAGAAGCATAAGTATCAGTTGGCCAGTTGTCGGTATCGTTAGCACGATAGATGCACTCATCCTGAGCACCAGCCATGATGTTGTTCACCTTGCTCTCGAAGTTGTTTGCGTAGAGCACTGCGTTGATACCAACCTCAGGACCTTCAGCCCAGTCACTCTCCCATCTGCCACCATCATCGTTACGCTCGTATGCCTGAGCTGTGAGCTTGAAGGCTCCCTTAGGCATGTTACGTACGATCTGATACATGTTGAATGTATTATGATAAACCTCTGCGTTACCACTATTGGAAATTTTTGCTATATCACCAATCTGGTTGTCGCCGTTAGCGCCCTTACCACCGAATGCAGGAGTAGTACCGACAGTTGTCCAGCTATCAAAGCCTGTATTGAATGCAGGATTCTTGATGAGTGGAGTCAACTCGTCGCCTGGCTTCACGTTAGCTGTGATATGTTCAACAATCATATCACCCATCTTGATAGAGATAGAGTCAATCATAGCTGCGTCAGCTGTACAATCGTAGTAAGCTTCCATCAGCGTCATTTCGTACCACTCGCCGAGGATTTCACTCAGTTCGTTGAAACTTGTTCCTTCGAACGCCTCACTCTGAGCCTGTACCTGAGCCATCAAGTCTTCCATGCGGACATAGTCCTGAACAGACTTAGCAAGTGCGTTAGCAGCTGCGTTGAGCAATGAGTCTTGAGTCTGGTAATCGCTTGTACAATTCTTTGCTGCCTCAAGTTCGTTTTTGTATGCATCCTTCGCACCGTTGTATGCCATCAAAGCATCTACGTCAGGATACTTCTTTTCGAGATTTGCAATCGTACCATCGAGAATTACCTTATATGGATCTTCGTTTGGATCTACTTCACCGTAGTACCACAACTCGAAGTTGTCGGCTGCCATCCAGTTTGCTTTTGAATCCTGAGACATCAGACCGAGAACGATTGTACCACCACTGCTGACGAATGTCATCTCGAAGTGTTCTGGGCGCTCATTGGCTGTAGAGATAGCTGTCTTCATGTTCACATCACCACCTTGAGCGAAGAGGTAAACACCTACGTTGTCCTGTTTGCCTACATTCTGATTACATGCGATAGCGTCACAAGAGAAACTGTACTTACCTGCAGGCAAACCTAAGATAGTCTGACTGATGGTACCGTTACCCAATGGACCAGGAGCTGGCAACCAAGCCTCAATAAATCCACTAATCCAAGAATCGCCATTGATGTAGCCTCTTACTGACTCACCGTCAACGGTGAAAGTAGTCAAGTTACCCTCAGTGTTCTGATACTTAAGGTTCTGACCGATACCAGAGGTGATAGCCCAACCATCCATGTTACCCTTTTCGAATCTTGCGTTCTCCATCAACCGAGTTACATTCACAGGATTGTCGTTTGTAGCGGGCTTGAAGAGTGTTTCGATAAGGTAGTCGCGAATCTGCTGTTCAACTGCAGCCTTAGCGGCCTCGATTTCTTCATACGATACAGGTTGTGTAGAATTCAATATTGCATTCAAACCAGAAAGGTTCATCTTGTTGCCATACTGATCCTCTACTTCTGCGATGAAGTTATCGATTTCGCCGTCAGCGATGTAGTCCCATGCCTTGCAATATGACATATATTTGTTGTACTCATCCTCTGCCATGAACTTCCAGTCAATAGCCAACTCTGCTTCCTCCATGCTTTCGAATCCCTCAGCAGGTGATGGGTTGTAAGCCTGTCCCAGAATACTCAACATAGGAGTAAGTGGCATTACAGGAGGTTCTTCGTCGGCATTGTAGTCTGGGTCAATCAAGTTGAAACCAAGATAGGTCTCAGGATTACCAAACAGACTGTCAGCCAAATGTGAGTTGTAGTTTGGATTGAGGTCGGATACACTGATACGGTAAACACCGTCACCCATTGACTTCAGGTTCCACATGTAGTCTGCCTGACCGTTTCTGTCTACGAACATTGCATAGCTTGATGTTGGGAACACACCACGATAACTGCCGTCATACCAATCAAGCAATTTGTAAGTCACACCGTCCCATTCTGGGATTGTGATGCTTACAGTGTCCACTTTCATGAACGTCTGCGTGTACGTGGTGTCTGGATCGGTCTTTACAATCAGACTGTCGAAATAAGTAGTGTCTGTTACGATGACTGGGTTCAGACGATACTGAGCCATCATCACCTTGTTAGCCTGGTCACGACGTACTGCTGCGTGGGTAGCCCACTGTGAGTGTGAAGGACAGGTCATGTTTGACAGGAATGCGTCTGCGTCTACATTATATAAATAATAGACGGCAGAATCACCCTTCCAATAAGGTTCGTTTGCCTGCAAGGTTGGTTTCATCTCATTAACAAACTGAAAGTCTGTTGGTAACGGACGATCCCACAGTTGCGCAAACGATGTAGCAAACGAAAGGAGTGCTACGCTGAGCAAAAGTAGTTTTTTGTTCATAAGTTAATTGATTAATTGATTTGATTTAATTGTGAATAAATAGGGTTGGTAATTATTTACCTTGGTAATCACTTTTACCGAGTGCAAAGTAAAGCATTTTTCCTTAAACCACCAAACTTTTCTATAGAAAACATGTTATTTAACACAAAAATTAACAGAGCAAATGCATTTTTAGATTTTCTGCTCATTCCTTTACGTCAATCTTACAAGATGTTCATCCTTTTCATGATTATCAGAGTGATAAATCAGCGTTTCATCTGTATCCATTGAAAAAGGAGAGCAACAATCATCGCTCTCCTTATTTTATATACAGTACTTATGCTTAGAAACTAATCTTCACACCGCCCATGAAAGTTGCACGAGGCATTGGGTCGCCATAATTGATTTCATATTTTTGAGCAAGGAGGTTCTCACCACGAAGCCAAAGATTGATATCTTTCGTAGCGGCATAGCTGACGCTGGCATTGACAAGACAGAAGTCCTTGTCAACTAAGTCGGTAAAGCGGTCGTCGTCGGTGTCAAGTCCCAGTCCGCTGATGTACTGCAATCCGACAATGGCGTTCCAACGGCTCTGATGGAAGTTGACACCAGCGTAGCCTGCATACTTCGGTGCTCCAGCCACATCGCGCTCTTTCATCTTAAGCAGCGAGTGGTTAGTGCTAAAGCTCCAATGGTTGTTCAGGCGGTAGGCGGCTTCCAGTTCGCAGCCGTAGTTTTCTATCTTACCAGAGTTAAGGTTTTTCTGACCATTGCCTACGGGAGTCTTCAAAATTATGTTGTCGCCCTTAATATAATAAAGGTTTGCACCGTATGTAAAGTTGCTCAGACGATGTTTCCACGAGAGTTCATAGTTCCACATGCGTTCAGGTTCAAGTTCTGTGTTTGATGGTGGATAAAGATACATCTCGCGCATCGTAGGGTTACGGAAACCCTTACTGGCCATCGCTTTGATTTCGCCTGTTGCAATAGGACGAACCACGACACCTGCCTGTGGAATCCATTCTGTTCCCGTTATGCTGTGATGGTCGACTCGAACACCGGCATCAATGGTAAGCCATGAGAGCAGATCCTGACGGAAGTCTACATATCCGGCTATCTCGTTGCGATAGCTCTTACCGCTCTGCTTATTGGTTGTTTCGAGGATATCTCCAGTTGCCTTTGAAGTGTAGTAGGCATTGCCGTAGATGTGCATATAATCTACACCTGCCGTTATACGGTTACCTTCGAACAACTGAGCACTCTGATAAAGCGACACACCTGTAAGTGCATCCTTCGAGCGGAAGTAACGCTGGGAAGGTTGTGTAGGATTGGCTGTTCCATCATCAATCTTATGACGTCCGAAATTAGTATAGACGCTCAACGCTCCATTAGTTCCTTCGAAGTGGTTTTCAAGTGCTACTGACACCACACCACGAGTAATCCACTGGTCGGCATCGTACATAGGCTTGTCCACCCTTCCTGGATACGAAGCGTTAAAATGAGTGATATCGGCATCCACGTATGCGTTCCAGTTTTCATTGAAGTCGTATCCAGCCTTCACATAACCGCCATATTGCTCAAAGCCCATACGAGAACGATGATTGTCTGTACGAGCATACTGACCTGATACAATGCTGTGGAACTTACCGCTTCGCACTTCATTGCTAGCCTCGGTCTGGATAGTTCCATAACTGCCTGCGCCTACCTCGACAGTGGTTCGTACTCCGTCCTCCTTCATCGAGCGAGTCACGATGTTCATAACTCCTCCCATAGCGTTCGAGCCATAGATGACCGAAGCAGGACCTCGTAACACCTCCACACGGTCGGCCATCAAGGTCTGATAGCTGTCGCTGATGGGATGTCCGTAAATGCCTTGATACTGGGGATGACCGTCAATCAACACCATCATCTGACCTGCGCCACCACTAAGGCCACGCATGTAGATACCACCTGCAGCACCTGTGCTTACTCCATAGCCCATCATCGATCGGCTAGTAACAAAGAGTCCTGGAACCTCTTGCATTACAGTAGGTAACACGTTCGGCTGATGTTGCACCGTAAGTGTCTCGCGACCTACTACCGTTACCGTCATCGGGAGATGTCTGACATCTGTCAGGCTGCGAGTTCCCGTGACTACGATTTCTTTCAAATGTCCTCCATAAATTGAGTCCGTGGGCCCGGCATGGAGATCCGCCACCCACATGACTGCCGCTGAAACGGTAGCCAGAGAGATAAAAAATCTTTTCATACAATATATTAACACCCGTTTATGGGTGTCTTTTTCCTGGAATTAGTTTATTTCACCTGTGCAAAGGTATGGAAAAAAATACATTCTACCAAATAAATAAGGTAAAATGTTTGGAGATTACGTTTTTTGTTGTATCTTTGCAAAACAATAATACCTATCAAATGAAAATTGCATGAAAAAACTATTGATATTTTGCCTGACACTCTGCTTGTTTCCTTTATGCGGATACGCCCAGCAGAACCTATTCGGGAATGCATTGGTGCCTGACATGATTGCCGATGCAAGCATCATTGAGGTCGACGGGACATTCTACTGCTACGCTACAACTGATGGATACGGACGAGGACTGGATACCTCCGGACCACCTGTGGTATGGAAATCAAAAGACTTCGTTAATTGGTCATTCGACGGGACATACTTTCCTCAAGCTTACAACGAAAAATATTGGGCCCCCAGTAAAGCGGTTTCATACAAGGGAAAGTGGTACATCTACCCTACCGTTAATGGCTATATGTATCCTGCTGTAGCTGACGGTCCCGAAGGACCTTTTCATCTCATCAAAGGAAACACATTTACGGTGGAGAACCGCCTGTGGGAACGCGATAACGTACATGCCATCGACACAGAGATTTTCATCGACGACGACGGTACACCCTATGCTTTTTGGGGAAGCCGTAATGTGGTTCGACTAAAACCCGATATGGCAACCATCGATACGATGTACCAGACCATTCGCACACGCCGCACAGAGTATTCCGAAGGCCCTATCTTCTTTAAAAGGAAGGGCATCTATTATTACCTCTATACCATTGGAGGCAACGAAAGCTACGAGTACTATTACCAGATGAGTCGTGTATCACCATTAGGTCCTTGGACCACCCCAGAACACGACCTCGTCTGCACTACAGACATTGAGAAAGGTGTATTCGGACCAGGTCATGGATGTGTGTTCAACGTGAACGGAACGGATGACTACTACCTGGCTTTCTTGGAATATGGACGTTGGAGTACCAACCGTCAGACGTACGTCAACCGTCTGGAGTTCAACAGCGACGGAACCATCCGTCAGGTTAAGGTCGACCTGAACGGTGTGGGCTATCTGCACAAGAACGCCAAGCCCGGACAGCTGAAGGTTGTAGCAGCGACTGCATCCTCAGAGGCTCCCGATTTGAAAATCCGTCACACCAAAGACCCACGTTGTCAGCGTACAGAGACCTTTGTGCCTGATTTTGCTATCGACAACCAAAACGGTTCGCGCTGGATGGCAGCAGAGTCTGACAACAACGCCACGATGATGATCGACCTAGGCAAGGCCGTGAAGATCGGAC
>CADBSN010000203.1 GCA_902797255.1 uncultured Bacteroidales bacterium
CCGTCTCCACGTCCGTCGAATGCACCCTGCAGCACCACCTTCTCCTCATAAGGGCCGAGGAGGGTCTTGCTGCGGAAGCAACGTTCTGTACGTGGTTTGCCACTTGGCCAGTCGATGACAAGCACATAATAGTATTCACCGATATGATAGAAGTGAGCACCCTCGGCTCTCAGACCGAATCCCTGACGTGGGGTGCTAATTAATACTTGGTCCACACCGCCTTGCTTGATGGCCTTGAGGTCGGGTGTCAGCTCTGTGATGTGAAGGTCACCGTTGCCATATACCACATACACCTTACCGTCGTTATCGAACAGCAATGATGCATCATGGAAGAAAGCTCCTTCTATCTCGTTTCGCTCCCAATAGCTCTTTGTGATGTCTGTCGTGCGGTACACATAAGTCTTATGCTGGTCGTTTGCGATAAACAGCGCATAGTACACACCGTTGTGGTAGCGTAGGGTAGTAGCCCATTGACCTTTACCGTAAGCGTCCTTACCGTTTCTCAGATTGTAGATATCATCATCTGCGATGTAGTCGTAGATGTAGCTGATGATTCTCCAGTGTACCAGGTCCTTTGAGTGCATGATAGGTGCACCCGGGCACATGAACATCGTTGTGCTCACCATGTAGAAATCATCGCCCACACGAATCACGTCGTTGTCGGGAATGTCAGTGTAAGTAAGTGGATTTACCATCTTGGTAGTTTGTCCGTAAGCCACATTCATACATGTGTTTGTAAGTAGTGTAAGCACTACAAGGATTGTTTTTAATTTCATGATAGTTAGTTTTTTATTATTTGTTTTGTATTTGATTGATATTCCTATTCTTTATCGCTTGATGACCTTACCGCGAGGTGTGATGATGATGGAGCGATTCGGGGCCGACTCAATATTCTCCAGTTGCTGACCCATCAGGTTGTAATAGCCTGTCTGACCTCTCTCCGCTGACTGCTCACCTCTGACTTCTTCGATTCCATTTCCAATCTCACCAAACTGCCAAGTGTCGAAATTGAATAAGGTCGCTCCTGTGGCGCTGCCCGAGAACGTGAAATATATGTCCTGTACTCCCGTCACGTTACGAGACAGGTCGGCGGTGATTTCTGTCCACTGATCCAATCCGCCTGTTGATTCTATTTTAATACGGCCGATGATTGTGCCGCTCTGCGACTTCTGACGTACGATGAGTGTGGATGTCTTCTCTGCAGCCACACGTATCGTGAGGTTTGCCGCTCCTGTGCTGCCGAAGTCCACGTTCCTTACCTTGATGTAGTCACCTGAATGGATGTTTGTCACCCAGCAGCCATTGTAATCACCTACGCATAAGATGCCCGAACTCTGGTTGATGGTCTCTGCCTGTTGCTTCTCGTAAGGGTTCAGAGTCTGAATAGGGCTTACACCCTTCGTCGTGAACGAGATGGCTGGGATGCTGCCATCTTCGTTTCTGGTGAATTCTTCCACACATGTCGAGCGTTTGTAGCCTCCACCGCCTGCCAAGGTGCCATTGTGGTAGAACATATAGCTATGACCCTTGAAATCCACGCTGCCGCCATGTATCGTGAAGCTGTTCTTCGCCTCTCCCAGCACTTTACCCTGATAGGTCCACGGACCTGTAACCTTCTCTGCTGTTGAGTAAGCCCAGTGTTCTGGCACACCACCAGCAGCATATTCCAGGTAGTACTTACCATCACGTTTGTAAATCCATGAAGCTTCCTCGAAGTTGGTCTTCGGATTCTGGTTATCGTCATAACCCTTAAACGGTCCGAAAGCGTTCTCGTCCTTTGTCTTCACTTCTATCTCATTGCCCGAAATGGCTGTCATGCTTCTGGTCAACTTGGCATACCACAAGTTGTTGTTGCCATAGAATAGGTAAGCTTGTCCGTTATCGTCGATGAACACGGTAGGGTCGATCTTGAACCAACCCTTCACCAAAGGTTTCTTGATGGTGTCTTTATAGGGACCGGCAGGATTGTTAGCGACAGCGACACCGATACCTGGATAAGCCTGACCCTTTATGGTGGCCGTCACATACCAGTACCACCTTCCGTTACGTTCGATACATTGGCTGGCCCAGCAGTCGTTATCCAGCTTCGCCCATGCAGAGAACGTATTAGACGTTAGGGGAGTGCCCAGATACGTCCAGTTCACCATATCAACCGTACAATACAGCAGCCAGTCCTTCATCGTGAAGTAGCCATTCTCCGTCACGTTCTCATCATGGTCCACAAAAAGATACAAAGTGTCCCCATGCACGTAAGGAGCAGGGTCGGGTGTGTAACGGTCACAGATGATAGGGTTCTGGGCCTGCACCCATGAAGTCAGGTACAAGGTTCCCAGTAGTAATGATGTTTTCAGTAAAGTAGTTTTCATTATCATTGGTTTGATTATGTTCTGTATTCAGTCGTGTTACGACAGAATTCTTGACAAAGTTAGTACTTTATTTTGAATTCTAAGCGATGCTTTTGGAATTATGTGCAAAGTTAGTATATATATAATATAAGGTCTGTCACTTTTTGTTCAATTACTTATGGTTTTGTTACATTGGCAAAAAGAAAAGCTGCTCCTTTTCGGGGCAGCTTTACGATAAGTTGATATAAGGTTGTGTGTTTACTTGTTGAGTGCAAGTGCTACATTAACTGCACAAGCAACGGTACATCCTACCATTGGGTTGTTTCCAATGCCGAGGAATCCCATCATTTCAACATGTGCTGGTACTGATGATGAACCTGCGAACTGTGCATCTGAGTGCATACGTCCGAGGGTATCGGTCATACCGTATGATGCAGGTCCTGCTGCCATGTTGTCTGGGTGAAGGGTACGTCCTGTACCACCACCTGATGCAACTGAGAAGTATGGCTTGCCTGCGAGTACACGCTCTTTCTTGTATGTTCCTGCAACTGGGTGCTGGAAACGAGTTGGGTTGGTTGAGTTACCTGTGATGCTGACATCTACGTCTTCCATCCACATGATAGCAACTCCTTCGCGAACATCGTCTGCACCGTAGCAGTTAACCTTTGCACGTGGTCCGTCGCTGTAAGGTGTCTTCTTAACAACCTCGACCTTACCTGTGTAGTAGTCGAACTTGGTCTGTACATAAGTGAATCCGTTGCTACGGCTGATAATCATAGCAGCATCTTTGCCGAGTCCGTTCAGGATGACGCGCAATGGATTCTTACGTACTTTGTTTGCCATTTCTGCAATCTTGATAGCTCCTTCAGCAGCTGCGAAACTCTCGTGACCTGCGAGGAATGCGAAGCACTGTGTCTCCTCACGCAACAGACGTGCTGCGAGGTTTCCGTGTCCGAGTCCTACCTTACGGTCGTCTGCTACTGATCCAGGAATACAGAATGCCTGAAGTCCGATACCGATTGCTTCTGCTGCATCGGCAGCGTTTTTGCAGCCTTTCTTGATGGCGATTGCGCAACCGCAAACGTATGCCCACTTTGCGTTCTCGAAGCAAATCATCTGTGTTTCTTCACATGTCTTATATGGATCGAGACCTGCCTTGTCGCAGATTTCGTTAGCTTCTTCGATAGAAGCAATGCCGTTCTCGTTCAATGCAGCGAGTATCTGCTTGATACGACGGTCTTGTGATTCAAATTTCACTTCTCTTATCATAGTCTTATTTACTATTTGACGATTTAACTATTTACAATTTCTATTA
>CADBSN010000204.1 GCA_902797255.1 uncultured Bacteroidales bacterium
CTCCAGAGAATTCAACAACAATCTTCTTGTAGCCATAAGCACGGAATTCAGTTACATCAAAGGGCTTAATCTGGAATAAGTTCTGAAGACCTTTTGTTGGAGTGAATGTAGCAGCATCGCCATCAACTGTTACTGCAACTTTTGCTGCATCACCTGTTAAATCGATAGGATAAGTAGGACCTACAATCTTTTCGTAAGTAGCCTGATCCACATATTGCCACAATGAAGCATTTTCTGCGGTCTGAGTAAATGTCAATGAACCTTCTTTTGTTGCTGTGAGATACCAACCAAGATAATCAATATAGTTTTCTTCTGCATCCTTTGCACCTAAATGCTGATCATCATAGATATTGCGGATGTTCCAACCACCTTCTACTTCTTTGATTGCCCATTTGTTCATTCCACTAACACTATTCATCCATGCACCGCTGCTGACCCATCTCAAATAAGGAGAAGCATTGCCTGGACCCGTGAAACGAGCAAAATAATAAGTAACGCCAGATTCATTCTCGTCAATAAAAGTGTAAGTACGATTATCGCCAGTTGTGCACTTCCAACCGTTCTCAATACCAGTAGATTTAACATCACTCGATTTGTTCAATTCGAAAAGATAACCTTCTGTGGCACTCATAGAACCAGAACTTGTAAGGAATGTTTTTGTTTCTGGATTGTAAAGATAACCTTGTAAACCTGCTGTTGGAGTTTGAGCGAATGCGCTCATACCAAGCATTGCAATAATTGCTGTGAGTAAAATTTTCTTCATAAATGTTTGTTTTAAAATAGGTTTATATTTAGATTGATTGAAAAAAGAAACTATTTATTTACAGAGTTCACTCATTTTCAACTGCAAAAGTATGACTTTTTCACATAACTACCAAACTTTTTAACAAAAAAACTCTGTTTGTTATGGAAATTCGAACTATTATTTGTATTTTTGCGGCATTATTAGTCGATACACTCGAAAAAATCAAGAGAAATAGAGACCCCCACCCTGACCTCCCCGAGGGGAGGATTAAATAACTCCCGCTTTATGGGGAGAATTAAAAGCCAAACAAGAAAAAAGTAAATAAGGAAAAAGAATCAAATCATGTATAGGACGCTCTTCTCCGTATTATTGATGCTGTTGGGAACGATTCGTATCGTTGCCCAACCAGCTGATGTGCTTTTGCGAGAACAAGTGGATGAATACCTGATTGAAGCGCGACGAGGAGTTTCGGAGGCCCAATACAACCTTGGTGTGTGTTACCTGAATGGAAAGGGTGTGACTCAAAGCTATGAAGAGGCAGCAAAATGGCTGGAGAAAGCAGCGAAACAAGGGCATATCGAGGCCCAATATAACCTTGGAGTCTGCTATCTTAAAGGTCAAGGAGTGGGTCAGGACTATGCCGAGGCAGTCAAATGGTTTGCACTCGCAGCAGAAAAAGGTGATGTGGATGCGATGTATAATCTGGCTACCAGCTACATGAATGGAGAGGGTGTCGTACAAGACATAAAGAAGGCGATGCTACTCTATGAGCAGGCATCAGCAAAGGGCCACGTACAGTCGCAACGGGTGTTGGGCGATTGTTATTTCTTCGGAATGGGTATTCCCAAGGATTACAAGAAAGCAATAGAGTGGTACACCCTTGCCGCACAGAACGGTGATGCTGACACTCAGTACGAATTAGGATTCATGTATTACACAGGAAATGGAGCCGAAAAATGCGATGAAATGGCGGTTTTTTGGTTCCGCAAGTCTGCCGAACTAGGTAATGCCTTTGCGCAATATATGATGGGAAACTGTCTTGAAAAAGGAGAAGGAATTCCTCAAGATTTAGACGAAGCGATGCTTTGGTACGAGAAAGCAGCAGCGCAAGGACATGAAGGAGCAATGAAGAAGATAGAGGGGAAGGAAACGAAAAAGTGGGAAAAGTGAAGGCAGAAACGTGAAAAAACTCAAAAAAAACGTAATTAATAAATGGTAATCGGTAAATTATTCGTATTTTTGCAGTTGAATTACAATTCATCGAAGATGATTATACGAATAAGATACATGAAGGTTTTAGCATTTTGGGTACTATCTGTGGTTTGCAGCATTTCTGCCTCAGCACAGCATTACATCCCAGAGAGTAAGACGTCGCTCAGCTATGACGAAGCTGTCCGACTGATAAGCGACAAGCATTATTATGCAGCAAGTCAATCACTGAAAACCTATCTGGCACAGCCTCAACTGACATCTGACAAGCGGGTTGTAGCAGAGGAACTGTTGCTGATTTGTGACTATTACCTCCAAAAGCCAGGTACAGCTGAGCATATCTACGATTGGTTGGAGCAAAACCCTCAGGCACTCTATGCTGAGCGTCTGGCTTTGCTACGCGCCAACCTGTTGGTGAAAAACGATTCGTACACAGAAGCACTGAACATCTACAAGCCACGCATCGTATACATCTACGACATGTATGAGGCCGAATGTGAGGAGACAATGATCTGTTATGCCATCTCGTTGATCAATAACGACGAAATCGATGAGGCAGATGCCATCATCCAGTCATTACAGAACTGCAAGACCCATCAGATGGATATGGTGTATTGCGCTGGCTATATAAAGTATGTCAGAGGAGACTACAAGGGTGCATTGGAGGACTTCCAGATTGTGCGTAACAACACTGACTATGCCAAGAATATTCCTGTCTATATGGCTGACTGCTATCTACATACAGGAGAGCCTGGCAAGTCTTTGTCACTTTTGAATAACCAGTTGCCTATCTTCAGCAAACACCTGTCATCGATTGATGCCAAATATGCGGATGAGATTCATCGTATCAGAGGTGAGGCATATTACGACCAGAAGAACTACTCAAAAGCAGTGGAATCTCTGAGCCAGTATATCTACAACGTAGAGGTACCACGTAGGACAGCTTTATACAAATTGGGACAAAGCTATTTCAACCTGCAAGAATACGCCAAAGCATCAAACGCACTCAGCCGCAGCGCTGGAACTGCTGACGATGAAATGGCACAAAATGCGTGGTTGAACGCAGGTATCTGCTATGTGCACAGTCAAAACAAGAAACAGGCACAGATTGCATTCCAACAGGCATCGGAGATGACTGCTGACAAAGCGTTGCAAGAAGAGGCACTCTATAACTATGCGCTAACTCTACACGAAGGCAACACGATGGGATTCGGCGAATCTGTCATGGTGTTTGAGAAGTTCCTGAATATGTTTCCGAACTCTCAATATACCTCAAGTGTCAGCAAACATCTGGCAGAGGTGTATTTCTCAACCAAGAACTACCCTGCCGCACTGGAATCAATCAACAAAATCCAGAACCCAAGTGCGGAAATTCTGCAGGCAAAGCAAAAAGTGCTCTACAACCTTGGCGTGCAGGAATTCATCGCAGGAAACTACCGCAATTCCGACTCGTACAGCAACCAAGCTATCTCCCTCGGTTCGAACGAAGCCATCTATATCAAAGGAGAATCGGAATACCGTCAAGGTAAATATAATCAGGCCATCAATGACCTGAAGAATTATGTAAGCGTAACAGCGAGAAACCAAGGCAACTACGGCCAGGCTTTGTACTCTCTGGGATATGCTTACTTCAAACAGAAACAATACAACCAAGCAAATAACTACTTTAATAACTTCACAGGCACCACAACGGCAGCAAACAACAAGACTCTCAAGGCTGATGCCCTCAACCGTCTGGCTGACTGCCTATACTCTGATCGTAATTACGACGATGCTTATGCCGTTTATCAACGAGCATTGGAGACAGACAAGCAGATGGGTGACTACTCGCTCTACCAGCAAGCCTTCATTGAGGGTCTGCGTGGCAACAACGAGAAGAAAGTAGAACTGCTCAGTAGGATGGGAGGCGAATATGCAGACTCGCAGTATGGTGCTGATGCCCTTTATGAGCAAGGACGCGCATACATCCAGACAGGTGCAAAGAATCAGGCGCTACAGATATTCACCCAACTCATCGGCAAGTATCCACATAGCCAGAAAGCACGTAGTGCAGGTAATGAAATCGGCTTGATTTACTTCGAATCAGGCATGACAGAGGAAGCACTCAAGGCATACAACAAGGTCATTGAGGACTACCCGAATACCGCAGAAGCACAGACAGCACTCGCCAACCTGAAGGATATCTATACGGAGATGGGTAATGTGAACGAATATGCGGCCCTTGCCCAGAAAGCAGGTAAAGGACTGAGTGGTGACGAACTGGATCAAATGATTAACGATGCGGCTGTACGTTCGATGAATAATGGGGATTATGCAAAGGCTTACCAGTACTACAACCAGTTGAGCCAGCAGACCCAATCAAGTGAACGGTTGGCAGATGCGTTGGAGGGAAGTCTACGTAGTGCGTTCTCTGCAAAAGACTATGAAACAACCATCAATGTAGCAACACAGATTGTCCGCAATGGGAAATCATCGCCTAACCTAGTGAGTGAAGCACTGTTATACCGTGCTGAGAGCTATCTCGCCTTGGGCAATTCGCCTGACGGCATCAAAGACCTCCAGAATCTGTGCCAAGACGCGAAGACCGTCTATGGTGCTCAAGCGAATGTGCGCTTGGCTCAATATGCCTACGAGACATCCCAGTATCAGGCTGCAGAGGATATTCTGCAAAAGTTCATCGAGTCGGGGACGACCCACCGATACTGGCTGGCACGTGCTTTCATCGTGCTTTCAGATGTCTATATGAAGACAGATCGCAAAGTGGAGGCACGTGAGTATCTGCTATCTCTGAAGAGTAACTACAATGAGAATGAAGAAATCAATAAGATGATTAGGGAAAGGTTGAGGTAAAAGGTAAAAATGAAGAGGGAAAAGTGAAAAATGAAAAATATGAAGAAATCAATATTCATAGGATTGGTAGCAATTGTTTCCACAACAGCATACGCACAGATGGATAATGTGGTAGAGGTGGAGAATAACTATCGACCGGTACTGAAAGATGCCAATAAAATCAATTCACTACCGGAAATCGAGCAAACACCCGTGAATCATTACAACGTAGATTATACTATCACATCTGTTCCTACAACAAACTATGTGTTCGAACCCATGTGGGCTGCAAAGAACGAACAACTGATACGCAGCGACAAGAAAGGGTTTGCAACTGGGGCATACGGAGTGGATAATAACATGCTGGGACGTATTGCATACGGATTCGACTTATCGGACAATGACGAACTGAACTTCGACTTCTCATCAAGAGGGCATAACAGCAAGATTGACCACGTCAGTGGAACCAGCAAATGGATGAGCCGTTTCTTTACGAATCGGTTCAAGGCAGGCTACGAGCATCGTTTCGATAGCTCTTCATCACTGTTGATAAATGCCTGTTACGGAACGGATGTGTTCAACTATCAATCACCTGTAGGTGGATTAGGACATACAGATAAACAGCAAAACGACTTGCTGGATGTCAGTGCTGAACTCACACCCTATTCTTTCGGTAAGTTCGGAATCGGAGCAAACGTAGGGTTCACATTGTTCAATCAAAAATATGTCACTTCGTTGGTTGACCCGGCAAAAGAGATCGGTGTGAGCGGATCTATTACACCTTCATACCAGCTGAACGACGAAACAAGCATCGACCTTGAGGCATGTCTAGACTACACCAATTATTCGATGACTGGTTTCGGCAATGGAACAACGTTTGATTTCACACCGCATTTTTATTGGAAGAACGATGTTATCGACTTAAAAGCAGGTGTGTATGTGGATAATGACTGGCATGTTGCACCAGATATAGATATCACCTTCCACCTGCACCCAAGATTTGACCTCTATCTGCAGGCAGAAGGAGGCAGGGTGTATAACGACTTCAGGCGTTTTGCCCAGATGACTCCCTATTGGTGTGTGAATTTGACTGATGCCGACTTTGAAGACCAATTCGATCAGTTGAGAGCAGGCGGTGGTCTCAGAATGCGACCTTTCGATGGACTCTATGCCGATTTGAGCGCAGGCTACGATATCTCGAAAAACAGAGCAGAAATAGCGGACTTCCTGATGGCTACGAACACAAATTCTACGTATGCATCAATGCTGTTTGCCGACGGAAAGAATTTCTACATAAAAGGAAATATCAAATACGATTATCAAAATCAGTTCATAGCAGAACTCAACGGAAGATATAACCATTGGACAACAGATTTTAATCCAAGTAAGTCAACAACATATGTAGGTATCAATACGACGAATTGGAATCAGATTGTCTGGAGACCTCAGTTGGAACTCGATTGCAGCATCAAGATAAAACCTGTTGAACAGCTAACGATTGGGGCAGACGTCTTGTTTGAATCATTCCAGAAGAAGTCAAACCGCTACGAACGTCCTAACACCGTGAACATAGGAGCTACAATCAGTTATACATTCCCATTCAGACTTACCCTTTATGCCAAAGGCGACAATTTGCTGAACAAGAAATATGATCATTATATGATGTACCGCTCACCAGGTATCAATTTCCTGGCAGGTGCGGCCATTACATTCTAAAAATGTAAAAATTAAGAAATGCAAAAATGCAAGAATTGATATGACTCGAAAATTTGATTTTCTCATTATCGGTTCCGGAGTAGCAGGAATGAGTTATGCTCTGAAAGTGGCAAGAGCAAAAAAAGGAAAAATCGCCATTGTTTGCAAGACCACACTCGAAGAAGCAAATACCGCCAAAGCTCAAGGTGGTATTGCCTCTGTGACGAATCTGTTGGTCGACAATTTTGAGAAACATATTGAAGATACGATGATTGCAGGTGACTTTATCAGCGATCGCGAAGCGGTAGAGCAAGTGGTCAGAAATGCACCTGACGGTATCAAAGAACTGGTGGAATGGGGCGTAAACTTCGACAAGAAGGAAGACGGGACATTCGACCTACACAAAGAAGGAGGGCACTCTGAATTCCGTATCCTACATCACGCAGACGATACAGGAGCAGAGATTCAGCGAGGATTGATGGAGGCCGTCCGTAGTAATCCTGATATTGAAATCTTTGAGAACCATTTCGCTGTGGAAATCATCACACAGCATCATCTCGGCATCAGAGTTACACGCCGCACTCCTGATATAGAGTGTTACGGCGCTTATATACTGAATCCTGAGACAGGAAAGGTAGATACCTATCTGTCGAAAGTGACCGTGATGGCTACTGGTGGTACAGGAGCTATCTATGCGACCACTTCGAACCCAAATATCGCAACAGGAGACGGCATTGCGATGGTGTATCGTGCAAAAGGAAAGGTGAAAGATATGGAATTCGTG
Organism: uncultured Bacteroidales bacterium; assembly: GCA_902797255.1. Lineage (GTDB taxonomy): Bacteria > Bacteroidota > Bacteroidia > Bacteroidales > Bacteroidaceae > Colivivens. The sequence continues at coordinate 7,263 of CADBSN010000204.1, forward strand.
CAATTTCATCCAACAGTTTTATTCAATCCTAAAGAAACCCATCCAGCTTACCTCATTACAGAAGCAATGCGTGGTTATGGCGGCATTCTACGACTGCCAGACGGTAAGGAATTTATGCAGAAATATGACGAACGACTCAGTCTGGCCCCACGTGACATCGTAGCTCGTGCTATCGATAATGAGATGAAGATTCATGGTCTGGACCATGTCTGTCTGGATGTTACCCATAAGGATCCAGAGGAAACAAAACACCATTTCCCGAATATCTATGCAAAATGTCTGTCGATTGGTATTGATATCACGAAGGAGTATATCCCTGTCTGCCCAAGTGCACATTACATGTGTGGAGGCATTCAGGTAAATCTCGATGGACAAACCAGCATTCGCAGGTTGTATGCGCTTGGCGAATGTTCATGCACAGGACTACATGGTGGAAACCGTTTGGCAAGCAACTCACTCATTGAGGCTGTAGTCTATGCAGACAAGGCCGCGAAACATTCCTTGGAAGTAGTTGACAATTATGAATTTAATAATAAGGTGCCTAAATGGAATGATGAAGGAACGATGTCCAACGAAGAAAAGGTGCTGATTGCTCAAGACGTGAAAGAAGTCGGCCAGATTATGTCGACTTACGTAGGTATCGTTCGCAGTGATTTGCGCCTGCATCGTGCTTGGGAACGATTGGATCTGCTCTACGAAGAGACAGAACACCTCTTCAAACGTGTGAAGCCAACCCGAGATATCTGTGAACTACGTAACATGATTAACGTCGGCTATCTCATCACTCGTCAGGCACTTGAACGTAAAGAAAGTCGTGGTCTGCACTATACTGTGGACTACGAGAAACATGCTTTGGATAAAAATACACAAAACTAAAGGCTATATGAATTTCCCAATTAAGTATCCAGAAAACAACGGAGGCATGAACGACCGTATCAAACGGCTTCATGAACAGAGTTTAAATACTCCAGCTACATTAACAATTGAACGTGCATTAATTGAAACGGCCTTCTATAAAGAAAACGAAGGTAAGATGCCGATTGCAGTATTACGTGCTCGTAACTTTTATGAAATCTGTAAGAAGAAAACCATCTATATAGGTGATGACGAACTGATTGTAGGTGAACGTGGGCCTGTTCCAAAAGCTGTTCCTACATTCCCGGAATTGACCTGTCATAGTGTTGAGGACCTACATGTGCTTAACACACGTGAGTTACAACCTTACTATATCAGTCAGCAGGATATTGACACCTACGAACGAGAGGTCATCCCTTACTGGAAAGGCAAGACCCAACGTGAACGTATCTTCAACCACGTCAGCAAAGAGTGGGAAGAGGCTTACCATAACGGTGTGTTCACGGAGTTCATGGAGCAACGTGCTGCCGGACATACAGCAATGGACGGCAAGATGTACCATCGTGGATTGCTGGATGTGAAAAAGATCATTGCCGATGAAATAGCAGCTTTGGACTACATCAACGACCCACAAGCAACAGATAAGGAACATGAATTGACAGCAATGTCAATCAGTTGCGATGCTGCTATCCTGTTTGCAGAACGTCATGCTGAATTAGCAGAACAGAAAGCCAAAGAATGTAGTAACCCTCAACGCAAGGCAGAGCTGCTACAAATAGCAGAAGTATGCCGTTGGGTACCTGCAAATGCTCCACGTAACCTGTGGGAAGCCATTCAGATGTATTGGTTCGTGCACCTGGGAACAGTGACTGAGTTGAACGGATGGGACAGCATGAATCCTGGACATATTGACCAACACCTGCGCCCTTTCTATGAAAAAGGAATTGAGGAAGGAACCTTGACACGTGATAAAGCAAAAGAATTGCTGTCGTGTCTGTGGATTAAATTCAATAACCAACCCGCTCCTCCAAAGGTAGGAATCACTGCATTGGAGTCTGGAACCTATAATGATTTTACGAATATCAACATAGGCGGTATCGACAAAGACGGTAACGACGCATCTAACGAATTGTCGTATATGATATTGGAAATTCAGGAAGAGTTGCATGAGTTGCAGCCTGGATTGTCTATCCATATCAGTAAGGTGACCTCAGATGACTTCCTGTTGGCAGGATGTCGTGTAATACGCGAAGGTAACGGTTATCCTTCCGTTTTCAATCCTGACACATATGTTCAGGAGCTGGTACGTCAAGGCAAGACGCTTGAGGATGCACGTGAAGGAGGTTGCTCCGGATGTATTGAAGTAGGTGCCTTCGGTAAGGAAGCCTACTTGCTTACAGGATACCTCAACACACCAAAGATACTGGAGATTACACTTCATAACGGTGTTGACCCCAACTCCGGAAAGAAACTCGGATTGGAGACAGGTGACCCACGTAATTTCAAGTCTTACGAAGAACTATATGAAGCGTGGCACAAGCAGATGGTATATTTTGTGAACCTAAAGCTGGCTGTTAACAACTATATTGAACGCATGTTCTCGCTTTATGCACCTGCTACCTTCCTCAGTTTGTTCATCGATGACTGTATCAAGAATGGTAAGGATTATTATAGTGGAGGTGCACGTTACAACACCCAATATATACAATGTACAGGCCTTGGTACCATCACAGACAGTTTAGCAACCATTAAGAAACATGTGTTTGAAGACAAACGCTATTCGATGGATGAGTTGCTTAAAGCGGTAGATAAGAACTTCGAGGGCGAAGAGAAGATGCGTTTGTATATCCGCAACCATACTCCTTTCTTCGGAAATGATGACGATTATGCCGATGAAATCGCAGTAAAAGTCTATAATGACTTGGTCGGGGCA
>CADBSN010000205.1 GCA_902797255.1 uncultured Bacteroidales bacterium
AAGAACTAATTTTGAACAATTATTGGAGGCAGGTTGTCACTTCGGACACCTCAAGAGAAAATGGAATCCTGCAATGGCTCCTTATATTTTTATGGAGCGTAACGGCATTCATATTATTGACCTCAACAAGACTGTAGATCATATTGAAGTTGCAGCAGATGCTTTGAAGCAGATTGCAAAGTCTGGTAAGCGCATTTTGTTCGTTGCAACGAAAAAGCAGGCTAAGGACATCGTGGCAGAAAAAGCACAGGCTGTCGGAATGCCATACGTTATTGAGCGTTGGCCAGGCGGAATGCTTACTAACTTCCCAACTATCCGTAAGGCCGTTAAGAAGATGTCAAACATAGACAAGCTCTTAGCAGACGGTACATATGACAAACTCTCAAAGCGTGAGAATCTTCAGATTCGTCGTAAGAGAGAGAAGCTTGAGAAGAACCTTGGTTCAATTGCCGATCTTACTCGTCTTCCATCAGCTCTTTTCATCGTTGATGTAATGAAAGAGCACATTGCTGTACATGAGGCAAACCGTCTTGGTATTCCTGTTTTTGCTATCGTTGATACAAACTCTAATCCAGACAATATCGATTTCATGATTCCTGCAAATGATGATGCTTCAAAGTCAATCGAGGTAATCGTTACTGCTTGTTGTGATGCAATCGCAGAAGGTCTTGAGGAGCGTAAGGTAGAGAAGATCGATATGGAAGCAGCAGGTGAGCAGCAGGCAGACGCCGCTGCTGAGGAAGTTGCAAAGCCAAAGCGTACACGTAAGACTGTAAAGAAGGCCGAGGAATCAGTAGAGGAAGCTGCTGAGATTCCTGCAGTTGCAGAAGAGGCTTCTGTAGAGGAGGCTCCAGCAGTAGAAGAGGCAGAAGAGAAAGAATAAAATAATTCGTAATCAAAAAAAAAGAAATATTATGGCTATTACATTAGCAGAAATCAATACACTCCGCCAGAAAACTCAGGCTGGTCTTATGGACTGTAAGAAAGCGCTTACAGAAGCTAACGGTGATATGGAGGCAGCAATGGAAATCCTTCGTAAGAAGGGTCAGCTCGTTGCAGCAAAACGTTCTGACCGTGAAGCTTCAGAGGGATGCGTGCTCGCAAAGGTTGACGGCAAGTTTGCTGCCATGATTGCGCTCAAGTGTGAAACAGACTTCGTGGCAAAGAATGCAGACTTCGTTGCACTTACTCAGAAGATTCTTGACCTTGCTGTAGCTAATAAGTGTAAGACTCTTGATGAAGTAAAGGCTCTCTCATTGGACGGAACTCCTGTTCCTGATGCTATTGTTGAGCGTTCAGGTGTAACAGGTGAAAAGATGGAACTCGATGGCTACAATGTAGTTGAAAGCGATTATGTCTGCGCATATAACCACATGGGTCAGAATTTCCTCTGCACTCTTGTTGCAATGAATAAGCCTTGCGATGAAGGAGTCGCAAAGAACATCGCTATGCAGGTTGCTGCAATGTCACCAATCGCACTTGACGAGGCATCTGTTCCACAGTCAGTAAAGGACGCAGAGATGACTGCCAATATCGAGAAGGCAAAGCAGAACCAGGTTAACAAGGCTGTTGAGGCAGCATTGAAGAAGGCTGGTATCAATCCTGCACATGTTGACAGTGAAGACCACATTGAATCAAACACTACCAAGGGTTGGATTACTCCTGAACAGGCTGCACAGGCACGCGAAATCAAGGCAAAGGTTGCTGAAGAAAAAGCTGCTAACCTGCCTGAGCAGATGATTCAGAACATCGCCAATGGTATGCTCTCTAAGTTCTTCAAGGAGTCTTGTTTGCTTGACCAGGCATACATCGATGATAGTAAGGTGAGTGTTGCTCAGTACCTTCAGAGCGTAGACAAAGACCTTACGGTTGTAGACTTCAAGCGTTTCACACTCCGTGCTGAATAATAAGAAATTGTGAGCAATTGTGAACATGAAAGCAAACGAATACACGATTGATTTGCTTGCACCCAACGTAGACGGGATGGAACGGGAGTATCATATTGATGATGCATTTTTCCAGAACATCGAAGGACTTGTACAGCGTGGTCAAGTGATGACTACATTGCGCATTGATGGCAGCACACGATCTGTTTTTCGTTTTCACTTCCATTCCAAAGGTACGTTATTCGCTCCCTGCGACCGATGTCTGGCCGATGTCGAAGTACCCATCGATACTGATGACACGCTGACTGTAAAGCTTGGAGTTGAATATGCTGACGAAGGTGACTGTATCGTCATCCCAGAAAGCGAAGGAGTGATTGATGTTTCACAATTCATCTACGAACTGATAGCCTTGAGTCTGCCGCTAAGACTGGTTCACGAAGAGGGACAGTGTGATGAGGCGATGATAGCAACCTTGGAAAAACTGACGCCTGTCGACAGTCTTGAAGAGGAATGACGTAGATAACAAGATCAATCGTTAATCGTAAAAAGTAAATAAGAATATGGCACATCCAAAACGAAGACAATCAAAAACAAGAGGACGTAAAAGAAGAACTCATGACGGAGCAGTAGCTCCAACATTGGCAGTTTGTCCTAATTGTGGTGAATTCTATGTATATCACACAGTATGCCCAGCATGTGGATATTACAGGGGTAAGATTGCAATTGAGAAGAAAGAGGCAATCTAAACCATACAATAACAAACGCATCGCATAAATCATACGGTGCGTTTTTTTATCTTGTTCGGAAGTATATATGCATAAATCTGGTTTTGTAAACATCGTTGGAAACCCGAATGTGGGTAAATCGACACTGATGAATCTCTTCGTTGGTGAGCGGATTTCGATTGCTACCTTCAAAGCGCAGACAACACGTCATAGAATCATGGGCATCATCAACGATGATGATGTGCAGATTGTATTCAGCGACACACCAGGTGTACTGAAACCCAACTATAAGTTGCAAGAGTCGATGCTGGCTTTCTCAGAAAGCGCATTGGCTGATGCTGATGTGTTGCTCTATGTGACGGATCCTATAGAGACGGTTGATAAGAATGGTGAGTTTCTGCAGAAAGTGGCTAAGATGAGTGTACCTGTGTTGGTACTCATCAACAAGATTGACCTCACTCAGCAAGATAAGTTAGTTCAATTGGTCGAAGAATGGCACGAAATCCTGCCCAATGCTGAAATCATCCCAGTGTCAGCTACAGCGAAGTTCAACGTGGATGTTGTACTGCGACGTATACGTGAGTTAATTCCAGAATGTCCTCCATACTTCGACAAAGACCAATTGACTGATAAACCTGCTCGATTCTTCGTGAGCGAGATTATCAGAGAGAAGATTCTCCTGTTCTACGACAAGGAAATACCATATTCTGTAGAGGTAGGTGTGGAGAGCTTCAAAGAAGAAAAGAATCTGATCCGCATTAATGCAGTCATCTATGTTGAACGCGACAGTCAGAAAGGCATTATCATTGGGCATCAGGGTAAGGCACTTAAGAAAGTGGCAACTGAAGCACGAAAGGCGCTGGAGAAGTTCTTTGGAAAGAAGATTTATCTGGAGACTTACGTGAAGGTCGACAGAGACTGGCGTAGTTCTGATAAAGAACTGAATTTATTTGGTTATAATGATATTTAGGATATTTAGGCCTATGAGGCTAATGGAACTTATAAGGCCCATACGGCACATAGGACTCATTAAAAACAATTGAACGAATGGCAAACTTAGTAGCAATAGTAGGACGTCCCAACGTAGGCAAATCCACCTTGTTCAACCGTTTGACACAAACACGTCATGCTATCGTAAGCGAGGAAGCTGGTACGACTCGCGATCGTCAGTACGGCAAGTGTGAATGGGGCAACAAGGAGTTTTCTGTGGTCGACACAGGTGGATGGGTGGTTAACTCCGATGATATCTTTGAGGAGGAAATCCGTAAGCAGGTCATGATAGCCATCGAGGAATGTGATGTCATCCTGTTCATGGTTGACATCCTCACGGGTGTGACTGACCTCGACTCCCAAGTGGCAGATATCCTTCGCAGGGCAAAAGTACCTACTGTGCTATGTTGCAACAAGACCGATAGCAATGAGTTGCGTTACAATAGTGCGGAGTTCTATTCGTTAGGTTTGGGCGATCCTATTTGCATCTCTGCTTCAACGGGTAGTGGTACGGGTGACTTGCTGGATATTATCATCAGCAAGTTTACAAAACAGATGTCGGATATTATTGAGGAAGACATCCCTCGAATTGCTGTAGTTGGTCGTCCGAATGTGGGCAAGTCATCTATCATCAATGCATTCCTCAATGATGAACGTAATGTGGTGACTGACCTTGCAGGAACAACACGTGATTCCATCTATACTAAATATGATAAGTTTGGTTTCGACTTCTACCTAGTTGATACGGCGGGCATTCGTAAAAAGAATAAAGTGAATGAGGATTTGGAATACTACTCTGTGATGCGTTCCATTCGTGCCATCGAGAATTCTGATGTCTGCATTTTGATGATTGATGCTACACGTGGTATTGAGGGTCAGGATCTTAACATCTTCCAGGTTATCCAGAAGAACCAGAAAGGACTCGTTGTTGTGGTGAATAAGTGGGATTTGGTGGAAGATAAAAGCAAGGAAGCCGTGAAGTATTTCGAAGATACCATTCGCAATCGCTTGGCGCCCTTTGTGGACTTCAAGATTATCTTTGCTTCTGCATTGACCAAGCAACGCATCTTCAAGGTGCTCGAGGAAGCAAAGAACACCTACAAGAGCCGCACCAACCGAGTGACGACCCATAAGCTGAATGAGGTGATGTTGCCGATTATTGAAGCAACGCCACCACCTTCTATCAAGGGTAAATACATCAAAATTAAGTATTGTATGCAGTTGCCATCCACATACGTTCCTTCCTTTGTGTTCTATGCCAACTTGCCACAATATGTGAAGGAGCCGTACAAACGTTTCCTTGAGAATCAAATCCGTGAGCATTGGTGTTTCACAGGTACGCCTATCAATGTTTATATCCGTCAAAAGTGATGAAAAAGATTGTAATCTTCATATTCGTGTCCGCCTTGTTCGTTGCTTGTGCTATTGAGTCTGATGAGGCGAAACTGCAGCAGTTGGTGGTGAAGTCTGTTACAGCTCTTCATGAGGGCGATGTTGATACCTATCTGCAAACAGTGAATTATGGTGAAGAGTTGGATTCTCTTCATGAGAATCTGTTGCGCCAAATGCTTACGCGTTATGTGGAAAACGTCTCTCAGAAGGGTGGAATAGAACTTGTTGAGGCAAACACTTGTACGATTGAGAATGACTCAATTGCCAAGGTGGATTACGTGCTTACGTTTAAGGATGGAACACGCGAGAGTCGTATTGCCCAACTTATCCGTATGGTTGACGGATGGAAAATCAAAGAAAGCTTATAGGTGCTGGCCTATAAGCTTTCTTCTTCTGCTTCTCTCAGTTTCTTTTCTTCAATCAATTGGAAGTCTTTTGGACGAAGAACGAAGTTAGAACCGAGATATTTATCACGTACAATCTTGTTATTTGCTAGTTCAGGTGGTGTTCCTTTAAACAGAATTCTACCTTCAAACAACAGGTAGGCACGATCTGTGATACAGAGTGTCTCTTGTACGTTATGGTCTGTGATGAGGATGCCGATGTTGCGGTCCTTCAGTTTCCAAACAATATACTGGATATCCTCTACGGCAATAGGGTCTACACCTGCGAAGGGTTCGTCAAGCATGATGAATTTAGGATCGATAGCCAAGCATCTTGCGATTTCACATCTACGACGTTCACCTCCTGATAGCTGATTACCTTTGTTTTTTCTTACTTTTTGCAGACGGAACTCATCCAAGAGGCTTTCCAGCTTCTCACGCTGATAGTCACGTGGTTTTCCTGTCATCTCAAGTACGGTCATGATGTTGTCTTCGACACTCATCGTACGGAATACGGATGCCTCCTGTGCCAGATAGCCCACCCCCTCTCGTGCACGCTTGGCAACAGGGTAGCTGGTAATCTCCAAGTCGTTCAGGAACACCCTTCCTGCGTTTGGTACAACCAATCCTGTTGTCATGTAAAACGAAGTGGTCTTTCCTGCACCGTTTGGACCTAACAATCCTACGATTTCTCCTTGGCGTACATGAATCGACACGTCGTTTACCACCGTTCGCTTGCCATAAGTCTTGACAAGGTTGCGTGTGTACAAGGTCATTCGATCTTCAGAATACTCAGGAATCTCCGTATCGCCGGCGTTCTGAATGATGGGTGTCCTTCCTCCGTTTTTGATAGTTTCTGTTTCCATATCGTTCTTTTTTCTGATGCAAAATTACAAAAAACTTTCAACTTTCAACTTTCAACTTTCAACTTTTCTCATTTTTACATTATATAATTTTTTAATTTTTACATTTTTCATTAACTTTGCAGACCAAATAGTAACTGGTAAATGGTAAATAGCTTCACTGATGCTTTGACAGGAATCGGACGTTACGTCCTGCTGATGGGAAGGGTGCTCACTCAGCCCGATCGGTGGCGTATGTTTTTCCGTCAATATGTTACAGAAATGTATCAACTTGGATACAATTCCATTGGCATCGTGCTGATTATCTCCTTCTTCATTGGAGCTGTGATATGCTTGCAGATCAAGTTGAACATTCAAAGTCCTTGGATGCCGCGAATGGTGGTAGGATATACTACACGTGAGATTATGTTGCTTGAATTCTCCTCATCCATCATGTGTCTGATTCTTGCAGGAAAGGTGGGGTCGAACATCGCGTCTGAGTTAGGCACGATGCGCATCACCCAGCAGATTGATGCCCTTGACATCATGGGCGTGAATTCCGCCAATTACCTCATTCTGCCCAAAGTAGCAGGTCTCATGACCATCATGCCGATATTGGTAACCCTCAGTGTGGCCTTTGGAGTGCTTGGAGCCTATGGGACGACCCTTTTGGGTACGACTACCGTACCAGAACTGAACGAGGGCTTCCGCTATCAGTTCAATCAATGGTTCTTCTGGTGTGGTATCATCAAAGCCATCGTCTATGCTTTCATCATCACCTCTGTTTCTTCCTACAAAGGCTATACTGTTGTTGGTGGTTCTGTTGAAGTGGGCAAGGCAAGTACAGATGCAGTTGTGCTCAGTAGCATATTAGTTCTTTTCTCCGATATTTTCCTAACACAGATTCTGACATGATCAAGGTAGAGCATCTTTTCAAATCGTTTGACGACAAACCTGTGTTGAAGGATATCAATGCAGAGTTCGAAAATGGTAAGGTGAACCTTATCATCGGACAGAGTGGATCGGGTAAGACCGTATTCATGAACAATATCGTTGGATTGCTGACACCCACCAGTGGCAACATCTTCTACGACGAGCGCGATTTTGTCAACATGAGCAAGCGTGAGAAGATTATGCTTCGTCGCGAGATGGGTATGATATTCCAGAGTGCAGCTTTGTTTGATTCCCTGTCTGTACTCGACAATGTGATGTTCCCTTTGAATATGTTCAGCGATAAGAACTATGAAGACCGCAAGACACGTGCAGAGTATTGTCTGGAGCGTGTCAACCTTGCAGGGACAGGCAATAAGTTCCCAAAAGAACTCAGTGGCGGTATGCAGAAACGTGTGGCAATCGCACGAGCCATAGCCCTCGAACCCAAGTACCTCTTCTGCGACGAACCCAACTCAGGCCTTGACCCAAAGACCAGCATCGTCATCGACGAACTCATCCAAGGCATCACCCACGAAGATAACATCACCACCATCGTCAATACCCACGATATGAACTCCGTGATGGGTATCGGCGAGAAAATCATCTTCATCTGTGAAGGCCGTGCCGAGTGGCAAGGGTCGAATCACGAAATCATGGATGCCGACAACAAACGTCTCGATGATTTCATCTTTGCTTCCGACATCCTCCGTCAGGTGAAGATTGCCCACGATGAAGCAAAGAAGTGAGATTTTGTTCATATCTGTATCTGATAATATTTCAGTGTGTTTTTATAGTGATCTTGAGCAGTGAGACATGTGTCTGTTAGGTATCCATTCAAGTGTCCCCATTCCCTTAAACCTCTATAATAGAACATCTTCAGTTCGTCTGTGATGATAAAGGGAACGATGTTGTTTGCCAGACACTCCTTGAACAACAACAAGCGTCCAACTCTACCGTTTCCGTCTTGGAAAGGATGAATCCGTTCGAAACGAACATGGAAGTCGAGAATGTCCTCCAATGATATCTTCTTCTTTGAATTGTATTCGTTTAGCAGAACCTTCATTCTTTTGTGTACTTCCTCTGGCGGACAAGTCTTTTGACCTCCAACCTCATTTGGCAATCGTTTATATTCGCCAACAGCAAACCATT
>CADBSN010000206.1 GCA_902797255.1 uncultured Bacteroidales bacterium
TGGAGGTCGTAGACAATTGTCGCAGGAGTCTTTAATAGTGAGCCAATGGATATATCCGTGTTGGACATCTCTACGATATTAGTAAACTTCCCCCAGATGGGAGTTGCTTGATAGACTGTTTTTGAACCTTTAGGTACATATAAAACAACCGTGTTATAGTCATACGATCGTATAATGTCTTCGTCAGCTTGAGGTGGAGTGGAAGAATGAATACTAATGGATTCGAGTTTGTTGCATCCCCCAAACGCTGATCTGCCAACAGACTTGACACTTTCTGGAAGGTCGATGTTTAATAAACTGTTGCAATATGAGAAAGCACCAGGAGCAATTGCTGTAACCGTTGAAGGCACAACCGTTGTTTGACATCCTTTGATAAGTTTGTTAGTAGCACTTTCTATGATGGCATTACAATTATTACGTGAATCATAAATGGGATTCTTCTCGTCAACCATTATCGAAGTACAAAAGGTATTACCACTGAACACCTCCGACCCAATATGCGTCAACGAAGCAGGAATTAAAAGGCTTTGAATACGCAATCCAAGAAAGGACTCATTACCAATATACTCCAGCGATGGTGGTAATTGCAGCTCTGTCAATGGATTTCCAATAAAATTACCGACACCTATACGCTTGAGGGTATTTGGAAACGTAAGGGTAGTTATATGCTCCCCATTCAACACTTGAACAGCTTCGTCATCAATCTCTGTGACAATATAGTCGTGACCATCAATGGAGACTTCAGGCCTTATTACCATATTCTGTATACCTAATTCGACGGAGTAACACTCTGCTGTTTTCTCCTCTTCAGACAGGATGTGGTAAAGGACTCCGTCAATATAAACATATCCGGTTCCTTGGGCGTTTATCGCCATGCAGAACTGTAGCAGCAATCCAAATAACACAATTTTTCTCATCATCTTATATAGTTGGTTTGAATCAGGGGACTGTGATCATTTCTGTGATCATTTTTTCTTTGTTCATAATTTCTGTATAATTCCCTGGCACTTGAACATCGGATTACTTAATCCTTTTCCGTCCATTCTGAATATACACCCCATGTGCCGGCTCTTTTGATAAACGACGGCCCTGAAGGTCAAAAAGAGGTGAGGCGGCAATCTTCTTCTGATTTAATGGAGGATGACATGCTGCTATCATTAGGCTATCATACTCATTAACCCGATAAATGCTTTGGCCATTGACACTACAGTCGATGATGCCACGACCATAGCGACCACCAATAAGATTGAAACCAATGTTTTCCAATAAATCCATTTTCTCATTGGGACCAACGCCTTCTATCCATCCGCCTATGTAATCGTCGTAATGGAGAGGATTGTCTCCAAAGCGATATACTTCATAAAACAATAGATTATGAAGCAATCTTCCATTAAATTGTTCATAGGCATCTGTCACAGCACATACACCATAGGAGTTGGAGGCATTCCCATTTCTAAGCATGGCTATATCTCCTTGCTTTAGCGAAAAGTCATAAAGCAATGTGGACAGTGATGTATCAGATTTATACATGAAAACTTTCTTGTCTTTCTCGTATAGTGCCCCTTCATAACGTATAGTCCTGTCATTAAACCTGTTTTGAGAATAGAGTTTCAAGCATTGCTGGTCACCTATCAACGTATCACCTTGCAGATGATAATAGTAGATGTCGGCACCATAAGGATTCGTTGAGCATGTCCATGTTTTGTTATTCTCTACAATAGGATGATAATCCGGATGGGGCGCATCCAAATCGAAATCAGCTTTTGAGAATAAAAGGCGATTATTCTCTTCGCACGACTCAAACTCCACCCACTCTCCTCCATTGTACTTCCCAACTCCTTGTATGGGCTGCATGATGCCCCAATACCGCTCTCCAACGCCAGAAACCCAGGTCTCCAAGGTATCGTGTCTCTGGAAATCAGTAATCTGGGCACGTGCGAAACAATCGTCACCGATTCTGATCAACTCATAACAACCTATACAAATCGGATAGGGAGAATCCGTTATATCCTGGTCGTATCCCGCAGAACGGGTATGGACGATATCATTTATCATGTAGAAATCTTTGACATGACCTGAGTAATACGTATAAGTCCACGAGGCTGCAGACGGTTGGAATTGGTAAAGCCGCTTAGCGGAAGCTGCCGTCTCAAGGGCCTGCATCACCAATGCGTTTTCCTGTTTACGAATATCCAGCGTCATATAAGCCATGATGCCTCCGTCAAACTCCTCATAGAAACACCCATACAACTGACGGCTGTCGGGCAGACACAAGTACAGTTTATGACAATTGTTTTTGTTGATAACCGTATCGCCCTTCACCTCTATGCTCATCTTCATATCTCCGCCTTGAGCATGATAGGTATAGTTCCACACTTTGCCTTCAACCAACATAAGATGGTAGCCGTTGTCTGTTGTTGTAGCCTGCGAATGAGAGGTCAAACCACAAAGAATTAATAAGATTATCTTTTTCACTTTCATGTGTGCAAAGTTACGAATTGAATCAGGGGACTCTAATTCTTTTCTAAATCTGTTTATTCTATCCTTTTAAGTACTTGTATCTTATTAATCAATGAAAACCTTGATCCCGGATTAATATGAACATCTCCCATATCCTGCTTAGTAAGTTTAAGCATTAAAGTATTATTATCGGAGAAGGAATAGCGGGTCACCTGCATAACCACGTGGGATTACCCGAAAATTTTGACCAA
>CADBSN010000207.1 GCA_902797255.1 uncultured Bacteroidales bacterium
CCTGCTTTGAACTTAGGGAACTCTTTGCCGGTAGCAAATGCCTCTTCGGCAACTTTAATTAAATCCATTTCTTCAATTGTTTTTAACGGTTTATGTTCCAACGAAGCATTCACGATTCTCTCTGTTTATAACGTCTCATTAACCTTTAATCGTTAATCTTGAACCGTTATTTCGCCAGCGGCTTCGCTAACGCGGCTGCAAAGGTACGAAATAATTGATAATTGACAATTGATAATTGATATTTTTTTGCAAAAACCATCGATTTTTGCTCGACTTAAACGCATTTTTTACAATTTAACCATTTATTCATTTAACTTCGTTTTCTTTTGTCACGACCCGGCAAAATTTGAACAAGTTCAATTCTGCACTCGCTGCTCCAAAAGTTTCCTATTTACCATTTAATTTAATTATTACATTTTTACATTTTATAATTTTTACATTTTCCCTAGAGGGGGTCCGTTATTTTTTTGCCATTATTGATGTATATACCCTTTTGTGTCGGCTTGCCTGCGAGCTTGCGCCCAAAGAGATCATACCAAACTTCAGCATCATTATGCATTATGAAACGATAGTTCGACGAAGTCAATTCTGAATTATGAATTGAAATTCCTGTGGTCAGTCCGGCATTGTATAATTGGCTGGCATAGTTGTAGTAGCCACCGTTGTCGAAAGGCATGATGTCCGTCAGCAGGTCGTGGTTGGTGAAGATGATCTCTACGGGCTGTGGTTCGCTGATGGCTGGTCCTGTCCAACGCCAAATCTGGCGACCATTGGCTGTCGTTCCTACAAGTTCACAGAGGTCACCACCCTGATTGCTTTGCAGGTCGGTGGTGTCGTTAGCTGTGCGTACCTTACAATAAATAGGTGTATCCCAGCAGAAGCGAGGCAACTCGAAATAGGCGCAGTATCTGCCATCAACCAAGGTCACGCAGTCTGGTGCATCGTTTGGACGCGCATAGTCTGGTTTCTCTGCATCAGGCAGCGGATCAGCATTGACATCAGGGAAGATGGTGAGTCGCAACTCTGTGCAGCCATAGGGAACGAGTTCGATATACTGTGTCTCGCCATTCAGCAATTCCAGATGTCCCTGCTCAGGCATAGCAGGAGTATAGCGCCCGTCCACCAGGTCCCAAGTAATCTGCTTGACAGGAAGTCGCAGCTTCACGTTCGCATAGTTGAGATCGAAAGGAATGGTTCCTTCTGTTTCCTCAACTGTAGGATAAAATACCTCGATAGGCTTGCCATCGCTGGCGTAGGCATAGTTGAAAGCACCCGTGGGAGTGATGTTCCAACACTTGAAATCAGGGTTCTCAGGCTTCTTTCCGTGCATGTTGGCATGCTCCTCAGTATCCTCCGTCTTTTGCTGTGGAATGGCGTAAGAGAACAGCAACGGACCACGTTGGAAATAGACACCCTGACCTTCCAGATTCTTCTGCTCTACCGTCATCGGCAGGGTGAGCGTAACGATGTCGCCCTGTTTAACTGGGGCTGCGAGACGCACAAAAGAACCTGCCTGCAGCACTTGGTTGATGGCCACACCATTGATGCTTAATGCAGCTTCGTCACACCATGTTGGAATACGCAACGTCAGGGGTATTGAGGCCCCTTCTGCCCCGTTCACCCTGAATGTCAGCGTCTCAGAGAATGGATAGTTTGTCTCGCAGGTGATGGTCACATCGCCTTTGTCTGTCTGATACGTCACCTTGCTAGGTCCATAGATAGCGGCCACAGCGCCACCATCGCCATCCGTCAGCCACATACGTCCCATGAAGTTGGGCAGCATACGGTTGACATTACCTGAACAGCACTCCGTTTCGTGCGTTGGACGGTAAGCCATCCATGTGGAGCCGTGTTTGTAGATGTTATGGTTCGAGGTGCCGGTAGCGATAAACTGGTTGGGCGACGAGAGGTACTGCAACGACTTGAAGTCCTTAGTGATGGCCCCCAGTCCGGCATTATAGATAGCCTTTTCTATCTTGTCAGCCCATTCAGCCTGTCCTGTCACCATCAGATAGTGACTCAGCGTCCACGTGAAGTCCACGATGTCGCACGTTTCGTGGCTCACGTCCACATCATTGCCCAGCAGGAATTCCGCACTCGTCGGCACGCCATCAGGCAATAGCGACTCACGCTCTACCTTCCGGATGGCCGTCATCGCCAGTTCCAGGTAACGCTCCTTGCCTGTATAGGCATAAAGCAACAGGGGCAGCTTCAGCATTTCACAAAACGTGACACTATGCATGTAGAACGGCTCTTGACTCATGATGGCAGTTTCATCAACGGCAAACTTGTCTTGTACGGCCCATGCATCTTCTGCCAGTTTCAGCAATGCTGGGTTGCCGGTCTTGCCGTAAGTCCAGAGGATACCCTCTATCGACATGATGTTACGTCCGCCCACAATGCCGCCAGCCAAGTCATCGACCGTGAAGTTCAGGTAGTGGCGTTCCAAAGCGGTAGGAATCCGTTCGTCGCCATCGTGCTCATATTTCGCTTGCAACACACGGAAGAATACCGACATAGGCCAAGTAATGCCCACCAGCGTCCGATTGCCCAGCACACCCTTCTCGTTCGGATTTGCCAACGTATATTCGATACCCTCCATCGCCTTGGCCACCATCGCATCATCACCCAGTTCATACCCCAGTCGCAGCAAACCGTCAGTATAATATGCCGTTTGTTCATAGCGCCACCAGTTTTCGCCGTAGGTCTCGTCGGAGCGCGAAATCTCGCCTGCCCACAGACAAGAATTATATGGATACGACAATGCCTCAGGATGGCCCGTCAGTCCGTCGTGTTGTCGCTGCAACATGGTTTGCAGCCATCCCTGCGGCTCAATGCCGACTATCTGCCCTACATGATATTCACTAGCCATCTGGCCCCATGATTCCTGCGCTACTGCCAGCACAAGGAGCGTCAAGAGTTGTTTTGTTCGTCTCATTCTATTCTTCATTTAACTTTCGGAAGTTAACACCACAAAAAAGTGAAGCTTGCGAAACTTGAGTTATTCTCTATTTATTTTGGGCTGCAAAACTACGCATTTATTTTTATTCCGCAAAGAAAACGAAGGAAAAGTTATAAAAAAGTTTTGCTTTTCAGCCAAATTGCTTGTGCAATTTTGAACACCCCACCACACCCAATCGTAGAAGAGGCATAAAAAGGGACCTTGAGATTTGCTCTCAAAGTCCCCTGATATTTGGTGAATTATATCAGTCCTCACACGTTGGTAAGACGCTCACCTGGCCCTACAGTATCCGACTATCACCACTTGTCTTCTGGGTACAATTCGTTATCATAAACTGTACTAGGACATAGTTCTAGATAGTCAAAAGCAAATGTTCCCATATTTCCAATATCCAGTAGCTGTTGGACTCGTATGTAATGATCGGTTTTTCCATCTGAATGGAACGTTGTAATCACTTGCCTTAGCATATCAGCAGCGTTTCGCATCCAATAAGGGGAGCCTGTACCATCCTGATTAAGAGTTCCATAAGAAGCAGGTCCCTTCATCCAACCACGAGTATGCATGGCCCTATCGTATGCAACAATGGCCTCAGTGTCACCAAGATCGTCATCATGCTTATAACCGATTGATGGATCCTGTCCGCCCTTTCTCATATCCCTTGGAAGCCCACATGGCTTACCATCGAAATAGAATGCCATTATGCCGCGGTTACTAAATCCTAAACAAGTTGCGATTCGCACTTCATAATCACCTTTTGGTACAGGTGGAATCTTAAATGTGACATCAAAGTTGCCTGTTATTTGCACTTCGTCACCTTGGTAAGACCAAAAGTTAAGATAACGATTTCTTACATGCAGATGAGTTTGTCCGTCATTGTAATAAAAATTTTGGGCAGCTCCTGCTTTAAAGCCCAAACAGTAGTTCGGGTTCTTATTGGGATCGGATGAAGAATTAGACGCTCCATACTGACCTGGATAAGAAGGAACACCTCCAGTACCAACAACACCATGACCACGGGCACCACTCGTCAAGAAATCTGGTGACAAAGTTGTTGCGTCAAGACGCAAACGCTCATCAAGAACCACTTCCTGCGTATTACGCCCATAATCTATGATATTGTCTATATAGTGATATACACCATTGATGGCTTTTAGCTCATTCTGACTTTCTTGTGGAGAAAGAATCTTCGAACCTTCCACAAATACTCCTCTCCAATCAGGTCCGTCTTTTAAACCACGACGATTAACATATCGACCCGCATTTGCTCCAGCTGGATAGGAAACCTTCATAATAGAATAAGGCAACATGGTTTCATACCAGTCTGCAACATCCCAATGGTCACGATCGAAAGCCCTCAATAAGACATTATCGGCCGTTAACATATTATATTCAATACGTGCTGGTAGGAAGTGATAAGCGACAAAACGATTGAGAGAATTCCTTCTGTCGGTTTCATCGGTAATGTTTGCATCTTCAGGATACACCTCATCATAAACTTGTTTTGCGTATCTTCTAAGTTCATCGAGTGTTTTTATCCCATGATTGGCAAAAGCTTCATCTGTTTCTATAAAACCAGTATAGCCATAATAGCGGGTCTCCATATATCCTACGATATCATACTCAACTGCAGTTGCCTGAGGAAACCACTGATCAATAGAGTCCTCAGAAAGGCTATAGTTTTCATCAACATACTTCTCAAGAAGACTACTAAATTTTGTGGCCTCAATTGCTTGATTAAAGAGAGAAATCGTTGGATCTTGTGCCATTATTTGAGGCAAACATGCCAATCTTAATTCGTTTTCATATTCTTCACGTGTAGGTGTTGTAAAAGTAATGACATTGCTATCATAGTAGCGCATATACTCAATCGATGTATTTTTTATTTGTGGAATGCCATCACTATATCCATATTGTAGAAATGCTCTACATTTATACGTTTGGTTATAGCCTAATTTAAATATATTATAGTTGACAGAGTATTCGTAGACATCAGATAAATTCACTTGATTATCTTTGGATAATCCTGATGGGACGATAATGCCTTTAGAGTCTTTATATACGATAGTCTCTCCTGTATTTGTATTTGTGAGTTCAATTCCCACATAATAATCAGAAGAATAATTTCCATACCGCTGATTGATTCCTTTTACGTTTGTTTCCCAAAAAGTTTTCATACCTGATAATTCCGTATGGATATTGACTTTTGTGTCATCTATATCCACCTTTGTTGAAAATATCTGACTATTATCGTTATCAATAGTAAACGACATGGGATTTCCTACATAATCTAAGAAAGAAGGCGTAAGAACATATTCGTAACCTGGGAAAAGAATATATGGAATTCTTATAATACCATTTTCATCGGGAGTAAGTGTAAGACCATAAAAATCCACATTTGAATAATAGGGAGTATTTTCAAGTTGTACACGTAACTGAGTTGACATCATATCATTAGATATAAATTCCTGGGTAAAGCTAAGATTGTTCAAAAAACTGATACGTTGCAACTCTTTAACTGACCAAGTCATACTATCATCCACTTGTACAAAATTTGTGGTAGAGAAGCCTTCGTCATGAGCTTTCATCATGATACAGTTAATACCCATCCTTTTTGAATAGAGCTTGTTCCTGGTTTCTGCCGTAGAAACATAGCTTTGAATTTGAACAAGCATACTTGGATAATAAGTCTGATCATTATCAAAAGAAATTGAACCAAGAAAAATCGTATCTGCTTTCATAAGATTACTAGTGTAGTCAGATTTTCCAGATGGATCGGATGGATTTTTCATTACCTCACTTCTTGTTTTAGGCCAGCCTCCTTCATTTGTTCGATAAAACAAGTTCGCACGGAATTTATAACCTATCATCACATCATCCTCTGATACATCAGGCAGTATTGATAGGGGCAACGTGACGGCATATAAATCATAGGTTCCTGCTCCAATTTGAGGAATAGAGAACGTAATATATGGTTGTGCAGCTGCAGTTAGAGGCATAACATCTAAGTACGAATTGAATGGTAAAGCGTTAAAATATGGGCTGGATGAGTCCAACTCTCTCTTTTGGATTTGACAGTTTTTGGTATAGATGTGATCACCTTTATCGTCTATCTCGTCATAATATTTGTTTGTGGCTATATGCTTTGGTGCTGTGCATATCGGGACTTGTCTGCCATTATCTAAAGCGAACAGTTGTTTTTCTTTACTCGTTTCAATTATGGTATTCATGAATCCTTGGTTCCCCTGATAACAAAAATAATTGAAATCCAGGTAATTGATTGTTGTATTTTGGTCGGATGAGTTTATTTGAATGTTGTCTTGTGTGAACAACATATATGGATTCTTGTCCAATGCATACGACATTTGTTGGCCATCCTTTTTTACAATAACAAGATTGCCTTGAGCGTTCACAGCAATAGCTGTCATGCATGCCAATATACTTGAGAGAATATAATTTGATTTCATAGTGTATACCTATTTAATAGTTTGACTTAAGCTTTAAGACCTTAGGGTCGTAGATGAATTGATTGTTCTCTGGTAATGTTAAATCTGCACCTTCTCGATATTTATATAGGAGAGGATGGTCAATGGCATGAAGGACTACGCTTGAAGAAGTCTCAATTAATGTAGCACTTTCTGCATTCCTATTATTCAACCAATACTCACGAGCCATTATATTGCTCATTTTATTCTTGTAAATTGTTTGCCTATTCGAACAAGCATCTTGAACCTCTAGGTTATCTGGAGATGGAAATAGAATTATCTTATATGGGACACCATTCTCGTTAAGTTTCATGGATGCGTATTTTCCGATTTCAAAACCTTTGTCAATGAATATGGAATTCTCTTGTATGTGATACTTCACAAAATCAAGCATCACCTTACGGAGATGGGCAGCTGAGTCAGTTCCGTATGTGTCATCAATTTCAATTGCTTTGTCAATCATCTCCATGGTTGGAAGCCCCTTGTCATAGGCTTCGTCCATTGCTGCATTAGTGGGCACATATATCGTATAGTTGTATGTGTTCAAGAGGTAGTCGACACTCTCAGCACGATTATCTGGGATGTAAATCAAATTACCATTCTTTGATGTTGATGACCAGAATAATCTACTCCCTGTACTTGTCGCAAGGGCACCACATGCCTGAAGCAATCCATAGAATTCTGAGAATTCGGGATAATTAATTAATACATCACTAACAGATTTATACGATGAGTAAACGGCTTTGTCAACAACGTATGCCTTTCCATTCATCATTTTACCAACTTTGACAATTCTCGATGGATTGTTCTCATCAACTTGAAAACCACCAGAAATAGTCATATCGCTTACATTATTTATATCACCGTTGACTCTTATATAATTTCCGGATATTGTTTTGTAATACTGCTTGCCACTGACAAAATGCTCTGCTATAATGCAATTTTCTATAATATCCTGAAGCCTGTCAAAAACCCTATCTGTTGATGAGCTACCAACATAAGTCATCAAAGAATCAGTTGGAAGCCAACTACCATCAAATTGTTTCTCCGCATTGTAAACAACTGCCTGAATACGAGAAAAACTATTGGATCTATTTGGATGTGGATTCATCATGAATTTCCATATCTGTGTATTTTGCCTTCCAAGGGAAACTGGATCAATATATGTCAACAATCCGTTATCTGTCGGTACAATTAGACTAAAATCACAAAGAGGCCAACGAACGATTGCATGATAATCTAACAACTCAATAGCTGTAGTTATCACATCAATGGCAGGGTCAGTCGGGGCCAAAAGAGTTGGTGATGAACCTGTTTGAATATATTCATATACTTTAAGGACGTCTTGAGTGTCAACCACATTATCTTGGTTTACATCTGACACTTTGTCTATATTATCTGCTGTTTGTATTGATTCATAAATCCGCAAAACGTCTTGTGTGTCAACGATATAATCTGAATTAACGTCCTCTTTCCATTCGTAAAAATTGTAAGGGAAAAACTGAAGTCTATACCCAATGTCGCTTTGTCCATTTACATATAAACAAAACATAAATACAATTGAACTGAATAAAACTATCTTTTTCTTCATATCGATATGGTTTTAGATGTTAATTTTCACCTGCAAATATACAACAATAATAGATACCTTCCAAATAAAATTGGGAGAAAGTGTAAAGTTTATTGTTGAAAGTGTAAAGTCAGTTTAAAAGTTTTAGAAGTTTAAGGAGTTCAAGGGTTCAAGGGTTCAAAAGTCATACCCAAAGGATAAAGAACGTTTAGTATCATACTAATGGGGGAGACAAAGCGTGTTACAAAATGGGAGAGCATTCTAAGTGCCCTCCCATTTGCTTATTATCTGTTTGTATTGGGTTGATTACTTCTTTTTCTTTGTGCGAACTGAATCAAGGAAGTCTGTCATCTTCTTCAGATTCTCTTCTGAATACATGCCCATGCCGTGTCCACCCTGTGGCTCACGAAGGATGTAGCTCTCTACACCGACTTTCTGCATTTGGTCGTATAGATACTGACTTACACATGACGCAACAACCATGTCTTGATCACCATGGAACATGTAGCCTGGCACATCATTCTTGTCCAAGAAACCAGTTGCACTCAGCAATACGAAGTTATCTTCATTTCCTTCTTTAGGTAAGCCGATGAGTCGCTCTTCAGGGGTATTTCCCTTGCCGCCGAATACCATAGCGTTACCACACTCCATCTGAAGCAATTCTGTTGGACCTGACCAGTCGCAGAACGCATTCACTGTGCTGGATTCCTTTGTGTATGGACCTACCTTGCCTTCAATGTCATACTCTGCCTTTCCTTGCTTGGCAACCTTCACTCCGTTAGAGAGGGCGGTAACTGCTGACAGGTGACCTCCTGATGAGAAACCGGATGTTGCAATGAAAGAAGTATCGAATCTGTACTTAGCTGCGTTGGCGCGGATAAAGCGGATAACTGCCTTGATGTCGTTCACCTGAGCAGGCCACTTAGCGTCATCGATTGAACGGTGGTTAGGACATACTACTGCGTAACCATTGTCGAGAAGAGCCTTTACGATGGTACCTATATCGGCCATACCCTTAGAACTGTTGCTACCCCATGCACTTCCGTAGATGTGTACAACGACAGGATACTTGTCCTTTACCTCCTTTGGAAGGTAGATGTCCATCGTATGGTAAACTTGGCCGTCATCACCTGCATAGTTTACGTCTTTCCATTCCTGTGATGTCTCGATGCTGGGTTGCTGCTGCTGGAAACCTCCAAAGCCGCCGAAACCGCCGCCTCCACCGAAGCCTCCTCCTGGGAATCCTCCGCCAGGGAATTGAGCCATCATAACTGTAGCACTCATAAATGTAATACTCAGTGCTAATGTCTTGCAATAATTTCTCATAAGTTAAGTTGTTTAATTGGTGTTGATAAATAAAAAGTTTATATATAATCGTTACAAAGTAATGATTTCTATTTGTTGAAAAGGTTTAATACTTTAAATGTCAAAACATCTGTATCACTCGTCGGAGTC
>CADBSN010000208.1 GCA_902797255.1 uncultured Bacteroidales bacterium
AAGATATTTTTCCCTTAAGGGTTTCTTCTGTTCAGCGTCTGTGAATACATGTTCAGCGTCGCTGAATATATGTTCAACGACGCTGAATAGAGCTTTCTCCTAGGGATAACAATTTTTCCCCTTAGGTTCTGAGATTTCTTTCCCTTGAGGCATCTATTTTTGTTCCCTTCTATCATTTATTGTGGATTTTGCTTTCACTCGCAGTTTACTCAATGACTTCAAGTTGTTGTGTTCCTAACCTTGCTTGGAGCCAGTCGGAGATTTTTTGATGATCCGCACTACTGAGTTTGTGGGTTGTGTTGAGGCGTACATGACAGATAGTGTCGGCAGGATCGCCATTTGTGTGGTTGCGTATGGATTGACCTATCGCAACGGATGTGATATTTGGGAAGAGTGCATGTAATTCGGCTGTGATGTCAGGCGAAAGCGCTGTGTATCTGCAGTATTCTGCTGTCTGTTGCTCTATAGCTGACAGTTGCGAACGTAGTTCTGCAATGGTTTGCTCGTCTTGCTTATATAGTTCCTCGATTGAGGCGTTTTTGAGCGAAAGCAGTTGCAGCGAATCAGCGTCGAAGCCCTGTGTGATTGTCACGTTGGTCTCGCCTAAATGGTATTTATCTTGTCTCGAGAGTGCTGAGTCGATTTCGGATTCGTTGACTTTCTTTCCAACCAGAATCACCTTGATGGAATTGTTCTGCATCGAGATGTCGCGTTGAATGACTTGTGTTCCGCCGAATGCTAATTCATTGTTGATGAAGCTGTTAGCTCTGCTTTGGAACATCGATTCGCGCACAATCCGAACGGTTGTGAAGATAGCTGGGATGATGGTCAGAAGGACAATGACCATGATGTAGCGATTCACCAGCTTCCCTCGTTTCTTATCCACATAGGTCTGACGTTGGAATCGGAAGAAACGGACACCAAGGAAAGTAGCGAAACTGATGAAGACAGTATTGATGAAGAAGAGGTAGAGTGCTCCAAGAAAGTACATCCACTCGCCTTGTGACAGACCATAGCCTGCGGTACAGAGTGGCGGCATCAATGCTGTAGCAATGGCAACACCAGGGATGACATTTCCTTTCTCTTTTGCGCAGATAGCCACGACACCAGCCATTCCGCCAAAGAAGGCGATGAGCACATCATAGATGTTAGGGCTGGTGCGTGCTAAAAGTTCTGACTGCGCCTCGTTGATGGGCGAGAGCAGAAAATAGATGGTTGCTGTGACAACTGATACTCCTGCACTCAACAGATAGTGTTTGAATGAACGTTTCAGCATGTCGAAATCGGAAATTCCGACAGCCAACCCCATGCCGATGATTGGTCCCATGAGTGGGCTAATCAGCATGGCACCGATGATGACAGCTGTGCTGTTTACATTCAATCCTAATGATGCCACAAAGATGGCAAAGACAAGTACCCAAAGGTTGAATCCTTTGAAGAAAATGCCTTTCTTGACTGACTCTATGATCTCTTGTTCGTCGTCACGAGTGATGTTGATGTAGAAGTAATCCCGTATGTTCATATCATTTGATTATGGTAGTTGATCAATTGGGGCTGCGGTATAGTTGTCGATAGCCAGGTGATAGCGCATGAGAGTTTGCAAGTCATGACGTGCTGGTGGGCAGTCCTTTGGGAACGGAAGGTTGGAGAATGTCTGGAAATAAAGCAGACAGGCATCACGCCACCACCATGCATCCTTGGCCTGACGGTCGTATAAGATATGTAGTTTCTCGAAACGCTCTTTATCGATGAATTGGGCCATTTTTGCCCATGTGGCATTGAAAGACTCTGCTGCACGTACACCTTCATCGTATTTATGGCAAAGGCGGTTCCATAGGGTTTCTCCACAAGGTAACTTTTGTGTCCATCCCACATGATGGAACCAGAGCAGGTACTTCTCTGGACACTTGTTGACATCATTGAAAGTGCTAGCCAAAGGCTCTGGATATAGTGAAACATTGTTTGAACCGTTTCGAGTTCGGTCGAATCCCATTCCGTCAGCAGCTGCCTTATGATAATAAGGTGGAGTCCAGTCGGCACGTACTCCACGAGGAGCATACCAAGGTTCAGGTCCATAGTGGTGTCCTCCTGCGAAGATGTGGTGAATACCCATTGGCATCATGTAGTTGACACAAGCCTCATGGCTTTCCAGCATTACTTTTGTCATAGGAGTCACAAACTTCTTGTCCGTCGTGAAAGTCTGCTTGAGCCATTCGTCTGCAATCTCTTTAGATGTGAGATTCTGGTTCCATGCCAATCGTCCAAATGCATACCAATTGGCTTGAGCCATATCGCTACCGCACCAATTGACAGAATTTCCGATATTGGAAACCCCAGCTACTCCTTCTGTCATTTTGAAAACATCAGTTAGTTCTTTCCACATAGGAGCCAAAAAGACAGAATGGATAGACTCGCCGAGATATTCTTGGGTAATCTGGAACTCAGGCATCACTTTGGTGTGCTTCAGTGAGTAAAATAGTGGATGAACAGGTTCGCGTGGCTGGAAGTCAACAGGTCCGTTCTTGACTTGTAGGATGACATTATCTCGGAATTGTCCGTCAAAAGGCATGAATTCATCGTAGGCTTGGTTTGCACGGTCGGGACTATTGGCT
The DNA here is from genome assembly GCA_902797255.1 of uncultured Bacteroidales bacterium. GTDB lineage: Bacteria > Bacteroidota > Bacteroidia > Bacteroidales > Bacteroidaceae > Colivivens. Next base: position 2,613 of record CADBSN010000208.1, read on the forward strand.
GCATAGACGAAGGCACGCCACATAACGATTCCACCATAGGGCTTCAAAGCATCAGCCAGCATATTGGCCCCATCGACATGAGTACGTCCGAAGTCCTGTGGACCTGGCTCTCCTTCACTATTAGCCTTTACCAGAAAGCCTCCGAAGTTGGGGATGGCATCGTAGATTTCCTTTACCTTATTTTGCCACCATTTGATGACATCGGGGTCGAGAGGGTCAGCTGTAGAGACATCACCCAATGCTTTTGGAGAAGCGAAGTTGACCGATAGATAGACCTTAATGCCATAAGGTGCAAGAATCTGGGCAACACGCTTGGTTTGACCAATACGTTCGCTAGTTAGCATCTGTGGGCTGGCATTCACATTATTCAGTACAGTACCATTGATTCCTATGGAAGCATTAGCACGTCCATATTCAGAGATAAGTGCTGCATTCTGATTGATGATATCGCCTTCGTTGCTCCAGAAGATGGAACGTCCGGCAAAACCTCGCTCGATGGTTCCATTAAGATTGTCCCAATGGTTGAGCAGACGCAATGGTGAGGACGGAACTTCTACGATGGTACTTCCTTTCTTAGGCATCTTACCAGTCTCTTGTAAGCGGATCAATGCAAAAGCGCCATAGAGCACACCTACACTCGAAGCTGACTTGATAAATATTTCGTCTCCTTTGCGAGTGATGCTGAATCCGTCGTTTTTCGGAGCGTTTGCATCCACTTCTACATGTATTGAGACATTCTCTCGAATGTAGAATTGCAGTTCGCTTAATGCAATACGCAGCGTCTTTGTTTCGTCTGCGACATCCAACGGATTCTGTCCTTTGGTATCATTATGGATTTTGATGGCGTTTTCATTGCCCGTCATTCGTAACCATAAACGATGCCCATCTTCTGCTTTTAGAGCGAATGCTTGTAAAACCAAGAGGGTGGCAAACGCCACCCTTTTATAGAAATTCATCATAATTAGTCGAGTCCTTCAATTGTCTTAATCAAATCTCCATCGAATTCAAGTTCACAAACCTTCAATGAACGGAGCCATGTCTTGTCGTTCGATGGTACACAGTCGTGATGGAAGAGATACCACTTACCCTTGTACTCAGTAATGGCATGGTGAGTCGTCCAACCTACTACTGGTGTCATAATAATGCCCTGATAGGTGAATGGGCCATAAGGATTATCACCGATTGCATAACAAAGGAGATGGCTGTCACCGGTAGAATAAGTGAAGTAGTATTTTCCGTTCTTTTTGAATACCCAACTTGCCTCAAAGAAACGGTGTGGGTCACCAGCCTTCATTGGATTGCCGTCTTTATCAAGAACGAGTACGCAACGAGGAGCTTCAGCAAATTCCATATCATCACTCATCTTCACTACCCAACTTGGCAATGCTGGAGCATCTGGCTTTGCAAACAACTGGGTCTTGTGATCAGGAGCAGGACCGAGGTCGATGAGTCCGTTCTGGTCACCATATTTTCCTGGAATAGTCTCGAAACCATGGAAGAGTGGTTGCCACCATTGGAGTTGTCCACCCCAAAGTCCACCGAAGTAGGTATAGATAGTGCCATCGTCATCTTTGAACACACATGGGTCGATAGAGAAAGAACCACGAATAGCGAATTCACGTGGCTTGAAAGGACCTTCAGGCTTGTCTGCTACAGCCACACCGAGACGGAATACACCGTCATAGGCTTTACCAGAGAAAACATAGTAGTACTTACCGTCCTTTTCGACTACGTCGCTATCCCACAACTGCTTTTCTGCCCATGGAACATCCTTCACATCAAAGATAACACCGAGGTCAGTTGCTTCCCCATTATCTGGATCGTCAAGTGATAATACGTGATAGTCTTTCATTTGGAAGTGACCGCCATCGTCGTCTTCTGCTGCACCTGCCTCCCAGTCGTGAGATGGATAGATGTAGATTTTGCCATTAAATACGTGTACCGCAGGATCGGCCATGTAATCAGAAGGGAAAAGATAATGTTTTTTAGGTTTCATTGTTTCAATTGTTTTAGGGTTATGATTTGATTATTTTACTAATTTAATGATTTCCTCAACAAATGGTTTTGGGTTATAGTTGCGGTCAATAGCGAGTGGATAGTCTGTACGTCCAGCCATAGGCCATCCGTTCTTCCAACTGTCCCCGTCAGTAAGACCCCAGAAAGTAATGCGGTCAATCACATCTGCATGCTTCAGATAAATCTTGAACAGTTTCACAAAGAAGTCCGTCTGTTCTTGAGCCTTCTCTGCGGGGAGTCCATCTACATATGGATTCATTGACTTCTGGTATTCGAAGTTGGTTTCTACTGCTGCTCCGTAGTTACCACTTGGCCAAGGAAGCACACTAAGGTCAAGTTCTGTCACCATCACTTTCACACCTTCTGCTGCGAAGGTCTCAATACTCTTCTCGTATTCATTGAGGTTGGTTGAGAACGATACGTGAGACTGCATACCGACTCCATCGATTCGACACCCATGAGACTTCAAGTCGCGGATGATATTGACAACGGTCTGACGCTTTGCAGGATTGTCCATACTATAGTCGTTGTAGTAGAGTTCGGCATTAGGGTCTGCTTCGTGAGCAAATTGGAAAGCAAGACGGATATACTCAGGTCCAATGGTGTTGTAGAATTGTGTACGACGCATCTCTCCGTTGTCGAGGATGGCTTCGTTCACAACATCCCAACCTTTGATTTTTCCTTTATATCTGCCTACTACTGTGTGAATATGGTTACGCATGCGGTTAATCAACTCCTCCTTTGTAACAGGTTGTGCCATATCGTCCTTGAAGAACCAATAAGGAACCTGTGAGTGCCAAACAAGACAGTGGCCTGTGATAGCTTGCTTGTTTTTCTGTGCCAACTTTACGATAGCATCAGCATCGCTGAAATCCCACAGATACTGCTTGGGGTGAATCTCCTCAGGCTTCATACAGTTTTCTGGTACCAATGCACTGAATTGCTCTTTGATGACTTTCTGAACCTTTGGGTCTTTACTATTTACTTGACGTACGTTGATAGCAGCCCCAATGAGGAACTTATCCTTGAATGCCTCCCTCATGGTGGTCTGAGCCAATAGTGACTCAGCCACCAATGAAAGGCAGATTGTTATGATAATCTTGTTTATTCTCATGAGTAGTAAGGTGTTGGTATGATTATTTTCTAGAACGAGCTTCAATTTCGCGGTTGATTTCGTCAAGTTTCTCATCTGTAAGAGGATACTTATAGATAAGGTAGCCAACAACCACAAGAAGAATGGAAGGAATGACAGTAGTGAATATTAGAATCGCATTTTGTGCAATTTCTGAATAATTAGCCAGTTTTGGATAATAAGCATTTACAGGTGCGCTGATAAATGAAGCGAGGAATACCACTACAAAGATACCAAGCACGAGCTGTAGGCACTTGTTTGCCTTAAATTCTTGCCACATCTCACCGAATGAAACAGGTTTTTCAGGTGTTGTAGTGATATTCTCCTTGCTGCCCATAAAGCAAAGCATCAAGAGGACAAATCCGACGAGTGCAAAGACACATGTCACCGTAAACCATGCCATCGGTTCTGTAGGCAAAGCAGAGTCCTCACTGGCGAAGTTGAAGCCAATCCATCCCATCACCAGAGGCGTAATCCAACCGGCAATGGAGAATCCGGCCTTAAATGCAACACCAGCAAGTGCATTTACTGTAGCTGCAGGTCTGTTTCCTGTGCGATATTCAGCTTCGGTGATGACTTCAGGAACAAGTGCCCACATCAGTGAACCAACCAGCAGTCCAACTCCTGTCATAATCTTTGCAATCTGAACAATTGTATTTAAATTCTCAACATCAAAGAATTTACCAATAACGAACAAAACGATAAATCCAACAAGGCCGACAGAGAGTAGTGTATAATAAAGCCCTTTCTTACCCAACCATTTCTTCAGCATTGGCAAAGAAGGCAGGATGATGAAAGCAGGAATTGTACCAATAGCCATAAAAGTAGCCTGATTCCAGTCGATGGCAGAATGAATACACATGGCGAGTCCGATAGGGAAACCTGCCTGAACGACAATCTGACCGATATTGGCGCAGACCATTCGAGTAGACGTGAGAATAAGTACCTCATCATTGTCACGGGTCATACTGGCCATGATGGAACCGTATGGTATATTGACTACCGAATAAATCATACTCAACAGGGTATAGCTAACTGCAGCATAGACCATCTTCATAGGCATAGACCACTCAGCTGCCTGAGGAAGCATCAGTAAGCAAGCTGCAACCGTCAAAGGAATACCGCCATAAAGAAGGTATGCGCGATATTTACCTAACTTTGGATTGCGGTTATCAATGTAGCGTCCAACGATAGGACTCCAAAAACAGTCAATAAGTCGAACCGTGAGAATCAGTCCACTGACAAAGGCGGCGTTGATTTTTAATACCGTTGTAAGGTAAATCATCAAGTAGGTTGCCACCGTTTGGAAAATAAGGTTCTGAGCCAAGTCGCCAGAGCCAAAGCCGATGCGTTGCATCCAATTTAGCTTGTAAAATCCATTCAAGCTGCTAGAGTTTGTTTGATTTGTTTCCATGTGAATAATTGTATTTATTGATTTGTATTAATTTTTGCTCCTGAATTCCTCCTTGTCAGTTCAAAATCAAACAAGTTTGATTCTGCTCTTGTTTTGTTCGTCATTTCATTCTGCAAAGTAACCTTTTTTCTTTAGAAAAACGTTGCTAGTATGATTATTCTTTTTGCAGATTTGTAACATAGGATGGTAAATGCCTTATTTTATCGGGGATTTTTACTGTTTTTTCTTGAATCTGCCACTTAACCAAGGTATTTTCTCTACGTATGGAACCAACCAGGCACATGCGATAAATGTGAGTATTGACATGATAATCAAGTCGTCAATTTTACCTTTGAGAGAGTGAACATATGCCGAACGCAACATTTTATAGAAAGTAATGATTGGATAATGAGCAACAAAGAATACCATAGAATGCTGACCAATATAATTGATGATTGGTACACGTGGAAAATGGAACGAAAGGAATAAGCCAGATAATCCGCAACTAGACAGTATCAGTTTGACAAAAAGGATAGGGAAATTACCTTCCCATTCGTTCGAACTCATCGTATATTCACTTGTATCAAAAATGTTGAGTATGATAAAAGCAATAATCATCAAACTCGACAACACAATCATTTTTCGTGGGCGTAACCGTTCTATGGCAACCCTCCATATTCGTCCTAAGAAGAACAGGAAAATTCCCCAGAAGACATTATTAAGATTTAGCCAAAGGGGATTGCCATGCTCGTATAGTAGATAACTGACAAAAGGGAAGATAAAGACAATCCAGTGTATCTTGATTCTAAAACTGCGATTATGGGTGATTGGAAATGCTATAGAGGGACATTTCCTGAATAGATGCATGGCAATATATGCAACAAAGAACGAGAATAGAAACCAACAAGGGCCATTCCCATAGAACCCACTTGTACTCCATATATGAGATATGGTTATACTTTTCACCATCGTATTCTTCGGATCAAAAATAAACCAGGCAAATGTGAAATAGATGATACAGCCGATAAATCCCCATAAAAAATAAGGTATCATCAACTGCTTGAATTTCTTTTTCGTGAACTCCCACGAATTACCGTCAACCGTCTTGTTGAAGTAGCCAGCCTTGAAAAAGAAGAACGACATGAAGAAGAACGTCCAATGCATCACAATGGTCCACCCCTCGTCTTCAGACATGCTACACATACCGGTAATATGGTAGAGAATCATTCTGATGATGCAGATGCCACACAGAAAGTCAAATGCATGGTTTCGTTCTTTCATGATTATCTTATTTCGAGTATATTAACCTCCTATCGTTGCTTTTATGCCATATTTATCAAACTGGACAATACATCTTTGTTGAGTATCGGTTGATGGTGCCGCCATTTGGATGGCATTTGGATTGTATGTTGTACCCAGTTTCTCATGCTTTCCTTTTCCTATATCGTGATAAGGCAACAGATTAACGACTTTACGATTCCAGGGGATAGAAGCCAGAAAACGTGCGGATTCATCGATATTTTGCTCGTCTGCATTCACGCCTTCTATGAGTGGTATGCGAACAAAGAAGTCGCATCCCATCTCGGAAATCATGCGTATGTTGGCCAATACGGTCTCATTGGGAACACCAGTATAGAATCGATGACGTTCTGAATCCATCAGCTTGAGATCTATAAGAAAAAGTTCGCAGTTGTCCGCAATCTCTTTCACTACGTTTGGATTAGCAAATAGGGTTGTATCAACAGCACGATGAAATCGCCTTTTTTTCAGTTCTTTGAGCAATTCAAGCGTATAGCGGTAGTGCATCAAAGGCTCACCTCCACAGATAGTCACACCTCCTCCACTGTCTTCCATCACCTGACGCTCTTTCTCCACTTCTTTCATCAAGTCTTCCATCTTCCATTCTTTTCCGCCGAATTTCATTGCTAATGAGGGACAAACGTCAGCACACTGCTGACAAAGTACACATTTACTCTCATCAGCTATGATGCCATCAGGTGTCAGAGTCAGCACATCATGCTCACATACTTCTATACAGCTCTTACATCCAATACACTTGGATTTGGTGTACATGCGCTGAGGCTGCACTTCTAATCCCTCTGGATTGTGACACCACACACATCTTAACGGGCACCCTTTAAGAAAGATGGTGGTCCTGATTCCAGGACCATCATTCACTGAGTATCTTTTTATATCGAATATCAAAGCCATTACAACTCGTCGTTCTCTGTACGTGCGATAACTTCGTTCTGTAATTGCAGATTCATATCGTTGAAGTAGTCAGAATACCCCGCCATACGAACCAACAAGTCTTTGTATTCATCTGGATTCGCTTGAGCATCAAGTAATGTCTGGGTATCTACGATATTGAACTGGATATGATGTCCTCCGTAAGCAAAATAGGTACGGATGAGCGATGCAAATTTCTTCAGGTCATCGTCGCGTTGTAGCAATTTCGGAACAAATCGCAGGTTCAGCAATGTTCCGCCACTCTTTGTGTGGTCAAGTTTTCCTAGCGACTTAATTACACAGGTAGGGCCGTTCGAGTCTCCACCATGAGACGGTGAGGTTCCGTCGCTGATGGCAAAGTGAGCCAAACGCCCATTTGGTGTCGCACAACAAACAGAACCGAAGTAGTTGTGACATGTTGTACTCAGCATATTCAAGTACGTCTTTCCACCGCGTGTGTTCGGGTGACCTTCAATCGCTCCAACCAAGTCGTTGTAGACTTTTACTGCGATTTCATCGGCATAATCGTCATCATTTCCGAAGAAAGGAGTATGGTTGCGGATA
>CADBSN010000209.1 GCA_902797255.1 uncultured Bacteroidales bacterium
TACATCGATGTCTGGACCAATGTGGCGACCCAATTCAAGCATAAATGCCTGACAGAAACGCATTACTTCAGCGTTGCTCTTACCACGTGGAGAGAAGTCAGAACCACCTTTACCTCCACCCATAGGCAAAGTAGTCAAAGAGTTCTTGAATGTCTGTTCGAAAGCAAGGAACTTCAAGATACCAAGGTTCACACTGCTGTGGAAACGGATACCTCCCTTGTAAGGGCCAATAGCATTGTTGTGCTGAATACGATAACCCATATTGGTCTGGATCTGACCCTTGTCATCCATCCATGTAACACGGAATTGATAAACGCGATCTGGAATGCAGAGGCGCTCAATAAGGTTCACCTTGTCAAATTCAGGGTGCTTATTGTATTCATCTTCAATTGTGCTAAGCACTTCTTCTACTGCCTGATGATACTCAGGTTCATTAGGAAAACGCATCTTGAGATTTTCCAATACTTTCTTAGAATCCATAATCTTTTTGTTTAGTTAATTTATACTCAGTTTCATTTTATAAAATCTTCATTTTGCACAGAGCATCAACATGGAGAAGATAGGCATTTTATCTTGTGTCTATGTTGTGTTTCTGATTTCGGCTGCAAAGGTAAGCATATTCTACGAAACGGCAATAGCAAAATATCAAAAAAATACCAAAACCAACAAAAAAAAGTGAAAAAGTAAGGTATTTCAAACTTTTTCAAGAAAAATGAAAGCAAATACAAGATTGTGTGCGAAAACGAGTAAATATCACACCTTATACAATATAATAGCAAAAGCAGATTGCAAAACTGCCATTACAGCACCTGCAATCTGCCTTTACTCAAAATGATGTAAGATATCTATTATCGGATATCGTCAAAACGGTCGAAAGAAAAACCAGATGAATACGAACGACGTATGTTCAGCAGTTCGACCTTTGAACCAACCACAATCTTCTCAAACTCGCGAAGACCTGTACCTGCAGGAATCAAGTGTCCACAGATAACGTTCTCCTTCATTCCCTCCAATGGGTCGCTCTTTCCACTAATAGCAGCTTCGTTGAGCACCTTGGTTGTCTCCTGGAACGATGCGGCAGACATGAAGCTGGTAGCGCCAAGTGCTGCACGTGTGATACCTTGGAGAATTTGAGTAGAAGTTGCAGGAAGTGCATCACGTGCCTGTACCAACTTGAGGTCACGACGCTTGAGGCTTGAGTTTTCATCACGTAACTTACGTACGGTGACAATCATACCTTTCTGCATGGTCTCGCTGTCGCCAGCATCGGTAACAATCTTCTTACCCCAAATACGGTCGTTCTCCTCATGGAACTCGAGTTTGTCAACGATACCACCTTCGAGGAATCGAGTATCGCCTGGGTCTTTTATGGCCACCTTACGCATCATCTGACGTACGATAATTTCGAAGTGCTTGTCGTTGATAGACACACCCTGCATACGATAGACATCTTGTACCTGATTCACGATATGTTCCTGTACAGCTGTAGGACCCTTGATTGCAAGAATGTCAGCTGGAGTTACGGCACCATCAGAAAGTGGTGTACCGGCACGCACATAATCGTTCTCCTGTACCAGAATCTGCTTTGACAATGGGATGAGGTATCTACGCTGGTCACCGACACGAGAAGTGAGGATGACTTCACGATTACCACGCTTAATCTTACCCATGGTGATCTCTCCATCAATTTCTGCTACGATTGCAGGGTTAGAAGGATTACGTGCTTCGAACAACTCGGTAACACGTGGCAGACCACCGGTGATATCGCCTGATGTTCCGACGCTACGTGGTATCTTGATGAGCACGTCACCAGCCTTCACCTTCTGACCATCCTCAATAGAGATGTGACCATTGATTGGGAAGTTGTATGTACGGAGTACTGTACCACTCTTATCAACAATGTGGCATACTGGCACCATAGCCTTATCACGAGACTCCTGAACGATGAGATCGCGCAGACCTGTGGTTGCATCAGCATCAACACGATAAGTGACACCTTCAACAACTCCCTCGAACTGTGCTGTTCCATCAAACTCTGTAACGATTACGGCATTGAATGGGTCCCATGTTGCGATAAGTTCACCAGAGTCAACGATATCACCATCCTTGTGGAAGAGAGTTGAACCATAAGGTACGCTAACGGTTGACAATGCGATGCCTGTGTTTATATCCACGAAACGAAGTTCTGCGAGTCGACCTACGACAATCATCGCATCTGCATTGTTCTCTGTAGGACGATTAATTGTACGCAACTCTTCGAATTCAAGACGGCAGTGGTTCTTTGCAACAATCTGTGCATTGGTAGCAGCAGAACCAGCAAGACCTCCGGCGTGGAACGTACGGAGTGTAAGCTGAGTACCTGGTTCACCGATTGCCTGTGCAGCAATGACGCCGACAGCCTCACCTTTCTGTACCATCTGCTGGGTAGCGAGGTTACGTCCGTAACACTTCATGCAGACACCACGCTTGCTTTCGCAAGTGAGTACTGAACGAATTTCTACGCTCTCAATTCCTGACTCTTCAATCTCCTTCGCAATACGCTCTGTGATTTCCTCACCAGAAGCAACGATGAGTTCTCCTGTTGCCGGATGCTGAATATCGTGAACGCTGACACGTCCTAAAATACGTTCTGCAAGAGAAGCAACGACACGGTCACCATCCTTCAGCGCAGTACAGATAAGTCCACGAAGCGTACCACAGTCTTCCTCTGTTATGATGACATCGTGAGAGACATCAACCAAACGACGTGTCAGATAACCTGCATCGGCTGTTTTCAACGCAGTATCAGCAAGACCCTTACGAGCTCCGTGAGTAGAGATAAAGTACTCAAGCACAGACATACCCTGCTTAAAGTTAGAAAGAATAGGATTCTCAATGGTGTTATTGTCGTCAGAACCTGCACGCTGTGGTTTTGCCATCAGACCACGCATACCAGCGAGCTGAGCAATCTGATCCTTAGAACCACGGGCTCCTGAGTCGAGCATCATGAACACGGCATTAAATCCCTGGTTGTCCTCAGTCATCGTTTTCAACAAAGATGCTTTCACCTTGTCGTTAACTTCTGACCACGTTGCAATCACCTTATTATAACGTTCTTTCTCAGTGATGAGACCGAATGCATATTGCTGTGAAATTTCTTCAATCATACGGTTTCCCTCATCAATCAAATGCTGACGATCAGCTGGTTCGATGATATCGTCAAGGTTGAACGAAAGTCCACCTTCGTAGGCCTTACGATAACCGAGGTTCTTCACACCGTCAAGGAACTGACATGCACGAGCCATTCCGACAGACTTGATTACCTTCGTGATGACCTTTTTCAAAGCCTTCTTACCAATGACTTCATTGACAAAGCCAACCTCAGGTGGTACGATTTCATTGATAATGATACGACCTACTGTCGTTTCAACAAGACGCTTGCAGTAATTTCCGTTCTCATCAATATCGTTTACCACACACTTAATAGGTGCATGAACTTCACAACGACCTTCGTTATATGCAATCAGAGCCTCTTCCGGACCATAGAATGTAAGTCCCTCACCCTTTGAGCCTGGACGCACCTTTGAAATATAGTACAGGCCAAGCACCATGTCCTGAGAAGGAACGGTGATAGGATCACCACTGGCAGGAGAAAGGATGTTGTGAGACTGAAGCATCAACAACTGAGCTTCCAGTATCGCCTCGTTAGAGAGTGGGAGGTGAACTGCCATCTGGTCACCATCGAAGTCAGCATTGAATGCCGTACATGCAAGTGGGTGCAACTGGATAGCCTTTCCTTCGATCATCTTTGGCTGGAACGCCTGAATACCGAGACGGTGAAGTGTAGGAGCACGGTTGAGGAGAACAGGATGACCCTTCAGGACATTCTCGAGGATATCCCAAATCTGGTCATCCTTACGATCAACCATCTTCTTGGCAGACTTAACGGTCTTCACCAAACCACGTTCAATCAACTTACGAATGATAAATGGTTTATACAACTCTGCTGCCATCAGTTTTGGAATACCACACTCACCCATCTTAAGTTCAGGACCTACCACAATAACAGAACGTGCAGAATAGTCGACACGCTTACCGAGAAGGTTCTGGCGGAAACGTCCTTGCTTACCCTTCAATGAGTCAGAAAGAGACTTAAGTGGGCGGTTGCTTTCAGACTTCACAGCACTTGCCTTACGAGAGTTGTCGAACAAGCTGTCAACAGCCTCCTGAAGCATACGCTTTTCATTACGCAGAATCACCTCTGGAGCTTTAATCTCTATAAGTCGCTTCAAACGGTTATTACGGATGATGACACGACGATAAAGATCATTAAGGTCGGATGTTGCAAAACGTCCACCATCGAGTGGCACCAACGGACGGAGGTCAGGAGGTGTAACAGGGATGTTGTGCATAATCATCCACTCTGGTTTATTGCGCTGACGTGATGCACGGAACGACTCAACAACCTGCAGACGCTTCAAAGCTTCTTGTTTACGCTGCTGACTGCCGTCAGTATTGGCACGGTCACGCAATTGGTATGACAAAGAGTCGAGGTCTACATGCTGGAGCATATATTCGATAGCCTCAGCGCCCATCATGGCGATAAACTTATCAGGATCGTCATCAGGAAGTTGCTGATTCCCTTCTGGAAGGCGATCAACAATGTCCCAATAGTCTTCCTCTGCAAGCAGTTCGCCTGAAACGATATTTTTGTCTACATTCTCTGCAGCACCTGCCTGAATGATAATATAACGCTCATAGTAAATGATAGAATCGAGCTTCTTTGTTGGCAAACCAAGCAGATAGCCAATCTTATTTGGCAGAGAACGGAAGTACCAAATATGAGCTACTGGCACAACAAGGGCAATATGTCCTGTACGTTCACGACGAACTTTCTTCTCCGTAACCTCTACACCACAACGGTCGCAGACAATACCTTTATAACGTATACGCTTATACTTTCCGCAATGACATTCATAATCCTTTGTAGGACCGAATATACGCTCGCAGAACAAACCGTCACGCTCTGGCTTATAGGTACGGTAATTGATGGTTTCTGGTTTCAGCACCTCACCATGCGAATTCTCCAAGATCTCTTCAGGAGAAGCTAGACCAATTGAAATCCTCGTGAAGTTTGTCTTTATTTTAGATTCTTTCTTAAAAGCCATCTTTGTATATATAATCTGTTTGTAAGATAAACTAAATTAACACTTTTATTCGAGAGACACGCTCAAACCAAGTCCGCGGAGCTCATGGAGCAACACATTGAGTGATTCTGGGATACCTGGTGTTGGCATTGGATCGCCCTTAACGATTGCCTCGTAAGCCTTTGAACGACCAACAACATCGTCGGACTTGATGGTGAGGATTTCCTGAAGAACATGAGAAGCGCCAAAGGCCTCAAGTGCCCAAACCTCCATTTCTCCGAAACGCTGACCACCAAATTGTGCTTTACCACCAAGTGGCTGCTGAGTGATGAGAGAGTATGGACCAATTGAACGTGCGTGCATCTTATCTTCTACCATGTGACCGAGTTTCAACATGTAAGTAACACCTACGGTTGCTTTCTGGTCGAATGGAAGACCGGTCTCACCATCGTACAACTGAGTTGAGCAACAACGTGGCAGTCCTGCTTTATCAGTCCACTCATTAAGATCCTCAAGATGAGCGCCATCGAAGATTGGAGTTGCAAAACGCACACCGAGCTTCTTTCCTGCTGCACCAAGTACAGCCTCAAAGATCTGTCCGAGGTTCATTCGTGAAGGCACGCCAAGTGGGTTAAGCACGATGTCAACAGGAGTACCATCCTCAAGGAACGGCATATCTTCCTGACGTACAATCTTTGATACAATACCCTTGTTACCGTGACGACCTGCCATCTTATCACCTACACCAATCTTACGCTTCTTAGCGATGTAAACCTTCGCCATCTGAATAATACCTGCTGGGAGTTCGTCACCGATTGTAAGTGCCAATTTCTTACGCTTCAACTCTGCATCAAGTACCTTATATTTCTTAAGGTAATTGATAACCAATTCACGAATCAAAGTATTTGTATGTTCATCATTGGTCCAATCAGAGAGCTGAACTGACGTATAATCAAGATGTTCAAAGTCTGAAGCCTTGAATTTTGCTCCTTCTGGAATAATCTCCACACCCATATAGTCCTTCACACCCATCGACACCTTCTTATTGGTGAGAGTGAGCAACTTATCAATAAGGATTGCCTTAAAGTCATCGACCTTATCCTGGAACTCCTTATCGAGCTTTGGCAATTCCAGTTTGTCGCGGTTCTTGTCAGCACGAGTCTTCATGGCCTTTGAGAAGAGCTTTTTATCTATAACAACACCGCTGAGTGATGGATTTGCCTTTAGAGAAGCATCCTTGACATCGCCGGCCTTATCGCCGAAGATTGCACGCAACAGTTTCTCTTCTGGTGATGGATCAGACTCTCCCTTAGGAGTAATCTTACCAATCAGAATGTCACCTGGCTCTACATGAGCACCTACACGGATAATACCATTCTCGTCCAAATCTTTTGTTGCCTCTTCGCTGACATTTGGAATATCTGAAGTCAACTCTTCGACACCACGCTTAGTCTCACGTACTTCAAGAGAGAATTCATCTACATGAACTGAAGTGAGAATATCATCACGTACCACACGCTCGTTCAGCACGATAGCATCCTCATAGTTATAACCCTTCCAAGGCATGTAAGCAACCAAGAGGTTACGTCCAAGTGCCAACTCACCTTCCGCAGTTGCATAACCTTCTGTAAGAATATCGCCCTTATGAACTCTTTGGCCCCTATCACACATAGGACGGAGGTCAATGGTCATATTCTGGTTCGTGCGACGGAACTTTGGAAGTTTGTATTCTTTCACAGCAGGCTCGAAACTTACGAACTCTTCATCCTCTGTACGATCGTAGAGAATACGTATGGTCGTAGCATCAACATATTCAACAACTCCATCACCTTCTGCTGTAATCATTGTACGAGAGTCTTCGCAAACCTGCTTCTCAATACCTGTACCTACGATAGGAGTCTCTGTTGTGATAAGAGGAACTGCCTGACGCATCATGTTAGATCCCATCAAGGCACGGTGAGCATCATCATGCTCCAAGAATGGAATCAACGCAGCAGCAATAGAAGCAATCTGCTGTGGAGCCACGTCCATCAAGTCAACCTGTGCTGGCGGAACTACTGGATAGTCGGCATCCTTACGACACTTAACAACTTTACGGATGAAGTGTCCGTCTTCCTTCAGTGGAGCATTTCCCTGTCCGATAATCTTTGATTCTTCTTCCTCTGCAGAAAGATAAATCACATCATCGTTATTTACATCACAAACTCCATTTTCAACCTTACGGTATGGA